>NZ_VMMS01000069.1:0-31118 GCF_013277315.1 Streptococcus sp. 2106 | reverse complement strand
TTCATTGAGTATAAAAAGCCTCTTCCCAAGGGAAAGAGGACTAAATTTTATTGATGAACTGCTTGCAGCAAATAAGAAATAGGTAGGGCAAAAATATTTAAACTCAAAAAACGCATAATATCCGGTGTTAAAAAACCTTGATATTATGCGCTCTATTATGGGAAAATTTACTTCATTTTCTCCTGAAATTGAGTTTTTACCCAGTCTCTCAAAGTCAATTTCAATCCACTAGAACAAGCCTAGAACGGTTCCATCGCTTTCAACATCCATGTTGAGAGCTGCTGGACGTTTTGGTAGGCCTGGCATGGTCATGACATCACCAGTTAAGGCAACGATGAAGCCTGCACCTAATTTTGGCACCAATTCGCGAATGGTAATTTCAAAGTTTTCAGGTGCTCCAAGTGCATTTGGATTATCTGAAAAACTATATTGAGTTTTAGCCATACAGATTGGCAATTTGTCCCAACCATTTTGAACGATTTGAGCGATTTGTGTTTGAGCTTTCTTCTCAAAGTTTACTTTGCTACCACGGTAGATTTCAGTAACAATCTTTTCAATCTTTTCTTGGACAGAAAGGTCATTATCATACAAACGTTTATAGTTAGCTGGATTTTGAGAGATAGTCTTAACAACCGTTTCAGCAAGAGCTACTCCACCTTCCGCGCCATCAGCCCAGACACTAGCCAATTCAACTGGTACATCGATTGAGGCACAAAGTTCTTTCAAGGCTGCGATTTCTGCTTCAGTATCAGAGACAAATTCATTGATTGCTACAACTGCTGGAATACCGAACTTACGGATGTTCTCAACATGGCGTTTCAAGTTGGCAAAACCGGCACGAACTGCCTCTACGTTTTCCTCTGTCAAAGCATCTTTAGCCACACCACCATTCATCTTAAGGGCACGAAGGGTTGCGACAATGACAACTGCATCTGGAGATGTTGGCAAGTTTGGTGTCTTAATATCAAGGAATTTCTCGGCACCAAGGTCTGCACCAAAACCAGCTTCAGTAACTGTGTAATCAGCCAAGTGAAGGGCTGTGCTTGTTGCCAAGACAGAGTTACATCCGTGAGCGATATTAGCAAATGGACCACCGTGTACAAAGGCAGGTGTACCGTAAATTGTCTGAACCAAGTTTGGCTTAATAGCATCCTTTAAAATCAATGCTAAGGCACCTTCAACCTGCAAATCACCTACAGAAACAGGCGTACGGTCATAGCGATAACCAATAACGATATTGGACAAACGACGTTTCAAGTCCTCGATGTCCGTTGCCAAGCAAAGAATAGCCATGATTTCAGAAGCAACTGTAATGTCAAATCCATCCTCACGTGGAATACCGTTTAGAGGGCCACCAAGTCCAACAGTTACATGACGAAGGGCGCGATCATTCAAGTCCACAACGCGTTTCCAGAGGATACGACGTTGGTCAATTCCCAACTCATTCCCTTGATGTAAGTGGTTGTCAATCAAGGCAGAAAGAGCATTGTTGGCAGTCGTAATGGCATGCATATCCCCAGTAAAGTGGAGGTTGATGTCTTCCATTGGCAGAACTTGTGCATACCCACCGCCTGCAGCACCACCCTTAATTCCCATTACTGGACCAAGAGATGGTTCGCGAATAGCAATCATGGTTTTCTTGCCAATCTTGTTCAAGGCATCCGCAAGACCAATGGTAATAGTTGATTTTCCTTCACCTGCAGGTGTTGGGTTGATGGCAGTAACCAAAATCAATTTCCCAACTGGATTGCTCTCAACTGCACGAATTTTATCAAAGCTGAGCTTAGCCTTGTACTTTCCATACAACTCTAAATCTTCGTAAGAAATACCAAGTTTCTCTACAACATCAACGATTGGCTTCAACTCAATACTCTGTGCGATTTCAATATCTGTTTTCATTCAAAACTCCTCTAACCTCTTATATGATAATTCATTATATCACAAAACAAGATTTTTAACATCCTCAAACTCTCTAAACGTTCGTAAATATCCATTTTTTTAAGATTTTTAGAGCCCTTTCTTAAATTTTATATGGCTTTATAGTTTGAAACTATAGTAAATATTCGTTTCTACCAAAAATTTATCACTTTCATTTTACTTACCGTTTATTTTTGTGTACAATAGTGCTATGAAAATTTTAGTTACATCGGGCGGTACCAGCGAAGCTATCGATAGCGTCCGCTCTATCACTAACCATTCTACAGGTCGCTTGGGCAAAATCATCACAGAGACTTTGCTTGCTTCAGGACATGAAGTTTGTTTAATGACGACAAAACGAGCTTTGAAGCCAAAAGCCCATCCCAACCTAAGCATTCAAGAAATTAACAATACAAACGACCTTCTCCTTGAAATGCAAGAACGTATTCAGGATTATCAGGTCTTGATTCACTCAATGGCCGTATCTGACTACACTCCTGTTTATATGACAGGGCTTGAGGAAGTTCAGGCTAGCTCCAATCTAGAAGAATTTTTAAACAAGCAGAATCATCAGGCCAAGATTTCTTCAACTGATGAGGTTCAGGTTTTGTTCCTTAAAAAGACACCCAAAATCATATCCCTAGTCAAGGAATGGAATCCTACTATTCATCTGATTGGTTCCAAACTGCTGGTTGATGTTACCGAAGATCATCTGGTTGACATTGCACGAAAAAGTCTTTTCAAAAATCAAGCAGATTTAATCATAGCAAATGACCTGACTCAAATTTCAGCAAACCAGCACAGAGCTATCTTTGTTGAGAAAGATCAGCTTCAAACAGTCAAGACTAAAGAAGAAATTGCAGAACTCCTCCTTGAAAAAATTCAAGCCTACCATTCATAGAAAGGAAAGCTATGGCAAACATTCTCTTGGCTGTAACGGGATCAATCGCCTCTTACAAGTCGGCAGATTTAGTCAGTTCTCTAAAAAAACAAGGTCATCAAGTCACTGTTTTAATGACTCAGGCTGCTACAGAGTTTATCCAACCTTTGACACTACAGGTACTCTCACAGAATCCTGTTCACTTGTATGTCATGAAGGAACCTTATCCTGACCAAGTAAATCATATCGAACTTGGAAAAAAGGCGGATTTATTTATCGTGGCCCCTGCAACTGCTAACACTATTGCAAAACTAGCCCACGGCTTTGCGGATAACATGGTAACCTGTACAGCTCTAGCCCTGCCCAGTCATATTCCCAAACTCATCGCACCAGCTATGAATACAAAAATGTATGACCATCCAGCAACTCAGGCTAATCTGAAAACATTAGAAGCCTACGGCTATCAGCTGATTGCTCCTAAGGAATCCCTACTAGCTTGTGGCGACCATGGACGAGGAGCTTTAGCCGACCTCACAATTATTTTAGAAAGAATAAAGGAAACTCTCGATGAAAAAACGCTCTAATATTGCACCCATTGCTATCTTCTTTGCAACCATGCTTGTGATTCATTTTCTAAGCTCACTTATCTTTAACCTTTTTCCATTTCCAATCAAACCGACCATTGTTCATATTCCTGTCATTATTGCCAGCATTATCTACGGTCCACGAGTTGGGGTTACACTTGGATTTTTGATGGGGCTGCTTAGCTTAACGGTTAACACGATTACAATTCTACCGACAAGCTACCTCTTCTCCCCATTTGTACCAAACGGAAACATCTACTCAGCTATCATCGCCATCGTTCCACGTATTTTGATTGGTTTAACTCCTTATCTAGTCTATAAACTGATGAAAAATAAAACTGGTCTGATTTTAGCTGGTGCCCTTGGTTCACTTACCAACACAGTCTTTGTCCTTGGTGGAATTTTCTACCTTTTTGGAAATATCTTTGATGGTAATATTCAAAAACTCCTGGCAACCGTTATCTCAACAAACTCCATTGCCGAATTAGTCATTTCCGCAGTTCTAACCCTAGCCATTGTTCCACGACTACAAACCTTGAAGAAATAAAAACAATCTCCGCTTTCAAGATTGAAGGTGGAGATTTTGCTCTATACAGTTTCTTTTTAGTGAAATCTTTACTAACTTTTAACTAAAAAATGATCTATAAACCCAAGTAAATCCTTGCTTTATTGTCTGGTTTATTGTACTATACTAGTGTATATACAGCTAAAAAGGAGATTCTTATGAATACACGGAAAAAAACACAATTTATGACCATGACTGCCCTCTTAACGGCTATCGCAATTTTGATTCCAATTGTTATGCCTTTCAAGATTGTCATTCCACCTGCTTCTTACACTTTGGGGAGCCACATCGCTATTTTTATTGCCATGTTCTTGTCGCCCTTGATGGCAGTTTTTGTCATCCTAGCCTCTAGTTTTGGATTTTTGATGTCTGGCTATCCCATGGTTATCGTATTTCGAGCTTTTTCCCATATCTTTTTTGGGACTTTGGGAGCTCTTTACCTACAAAAATTCCCCGATACCCTAGATAAACCAAAAGCTTCCTGGATTTTCAACTTTGTTTTGGCTGTCGTTCATGCCCTTGCTGAAGTATTGGCCTGTGTCGTTTTTTACGCAACTTCTGGTACCAATGTAGAAAATATGTTTTATGTTCTATTTGTACTAGTTGGATTTGGTACAATTATCCATAGTATGGTAGACTATACATTAGCACTAGCTGTCTATAAAGTGCTTCGAAAACGCCGTTAAAAGGAAGAACTATGACAAAAGATCGCAAACAAGCCCTGCTCCAACTCTTGAAAGAAGCTCCTAAAGCCCTCAACGGCCAAAGTTTGGCGGAACATTTTCATGTCACACGTCAGGTCATTGTGCAGGACATTGCAATTTTGAGAGCCGATGGCGCTCCTATCCTATCCACTAATCGTGGCTACATCTATAAGCAAATTGATACCAATCCTTATGTTCACAAACTTTTCAAAGTAAAACATGAAGTTGAAGAAATCGGTCAGGAACTCCTTGCTATCGTAGATAATGGAGGACGTGTTCAAAATACCTTGATTGACCATCCCGTTTATGGAGAAATCGAAACCTTGCTGAAACTGTCTTGTCGCAGAGATGTGCAACATTTTCTAGAACAAGTCGAGCATTCTGACTTTAGACCCCTATCTGAATTGACAGATGGTATCCATTACCACCTAGTCGAAGCCGAAACACAACAAGACCTCCACTATATCGAGGAGGCCTTGGATCAGCTCGGTTATTTGGTAAAGGATTAGAAAATTTTCTTTTCCCAATCGTCTTCTGTACGGCGAGGGTAGAAAAACTCTGACTTGTCAGGATCTTCCATCATCTCCATCAAGGGTAGCATATCATAGGCCAGATCCAAGTTTGGAATCTGGTCTTTTTGCACCCAAGAAACTTCTCCCTCTTCTGAAGATTGAAGGGTACCAGAGAACTCAGTCGCCTTATAACAAATGACAATATAGCGCCCACCTGTATCTAGTGGCCAATTTTTAATGCCGACAAGTTGAGGATTTTGGATAGTCAACCCTGTTTCTTCGTAGATTTCACGAATGACAGACTCCGCAAAAGCCTCATCATTTTCTACATGACCTCCAGGAAAGGCATAACCAGACCAGCGATTGGTTTCAGGGGCGCGATACTGCATCACCACGCGCTGAGTTTCTAAGTCTTCAATCAGACAAATGTTTGTTAAAATCGTTAATTGGGAACGGGACATAAATTTACTCGCTTTCTAAGTTATTAAATTTTCAGACTTGGTACCATATTAGCTTTTACTTTTGAGAATTATTTAGAATAGAATACCATCCGTTTTTCCTTCATAGGCTTTCCAAGTTCAAGTATTTTTTCTTGTCCATCAAAAGTAAAACCCATTTTTTGATAGAAAGCAATGGCTCGCTTGTTATCTTTCAATACCCATAAGAAAATTTCAGAAAAATGATTAAGAGCAGTCAAAGCCGCTTTCATTAACTTTTGTGCTATGCCTTTTCCGTAATAGTCTTTTAAAACATAGAAAGCAATAATTTCACCAGCTTGAATAGTCTCATCACGAAAGTTACCATAACTGATAAAACCAACTACCTTCAGATCATCTATCGCAATCAATGTATTTTCTGGATACTTTTGACTAAAGAGTCGACATCTTTCTAATGTCATTGTCTCCTGAAATTCTGCAGGCAAAAGGTCATCATAAGCCTCTCTCCACGTTTGCCAGTGAACGAGGGATTTATCTTCTATCTCTTCAGGAGTTTCCATTGATTTGATAATAACCGTCATTTATTTTCTCCCAGTCTTCTCTCAAAATACCATATTTAATACTATCAAAATATTTACCTTGATAATAACGAACTTTTGGAATATGAGCTTCTTTTTTCATTCTTAATTTTTCAGCAAGTTTCATCATACCAAGATTTCCTGACCAAGTTGTCAAACCCAGATGCTCCAACTCCAAGTAATCCTGAAACGTCCTATCTATCCACTGCAACATAGCAACTTTCCCAATACCAGTGTTCCAGAATTTTTTATCATAAATACCAATTCCCAATTCCATCCATCTTGTTTCTTTACATACCCAATAACGCGAAACAGTCCCAACTAGTTTATCATCAACAAAAATACCAAGGCGATTTGAGTTGCTTAAAATGGATTCTGATTTTTGTAGTTCGAATTCTTTAAAATTTGAAAAATACTGATAATCATCATAATAGGGAGCATCATACTGTTTCCAAACTGGATTAAGCTGTGAATAAGCCATTTCCCATAAAGACATCAAATCTTCTTTCTTTAACTTTCTTAAATAAATCATACTATTCCCCTAATCCAAGGCCTTGACTTCCAGCATCATATCACGAATCTGAGCTGCTAGTTCAAAGTCAAGCACTTCAACTGCTTCTTGCATTTGTTTCTCTAGTTTCTTGACGAGTTCTTTGCGCTCTTGTTTGTTGAGGCTATTGATGTCGACTTCCTTGTCCTCTTCCTTAGCAACTGCCTTGGTCACAGCAATCAGGTCACGGATTTCTTTCTTGATTGTCTGAGGCACAATACCGTGTTCTTCATTATAAGCCATCTGGATTTTGCGACGACGGGCAGTTTCATCGATAGCACGTTGCATAGACTGGGTAACCGTGTCCGCATACATGATGACATGCCCTTCACTGTTACGGGCAGCACGACCAATGGTCTGGATGAGTCCACGTTCGTTACGAAGGAAACCTTCCTTGTCAGCATCGAGAATCGCTACGAGGCTCACTTCAGGAACGTCAATTCCTTCACGAAGGAGGTTGATTCCGACCAAGACATCAAAGACACCCAAGCGCAGGTCGCGGATAATCTCCGTCCGTTCCAAGGTCTTAATATCCGAGTGCATGTACTTAACCTTGATACCCATTTCCTTGAAGTAGTCGGTCAAGTCCTCTGCCATTTTCTTGGTCAAGGTGGTGATAAAGGTCCGTTCGTTCTTTTCAACACGTGCATTGATTTCACCTAAGAGGTCATCAATCTGTCCCATTGTCGGACGGACTTCTACCTCTGGATCCAAGAGTCCTGTTGGACGAATGATTTGCTCAATCACTGTCTCAGTCTGTTTATTTTCATAGTCACCTGGTGTCGCTGAAACGTAAACAATCTGATGAACGTGACTCTCAAACTCCTCCCGACGGAGAGGACGATTGTCCAAGGCTGACGGCAAACGGAAACCATAATTAGCCAGCATTTCTTTACGAGAGCGGTCTCCATTGTACATGCCCTTGATTTGTCCCATAGTCATATGACTCTCGTCAATCATAATCAAGAAATCATCTGGAAAGAAGTCGAGAAGCGTATAGGGAGGCTCACCTTCGCTACGTCCATCCATGTGGCGAGAATAATTCTCAACCCCGTTGGTATAGCCCATCTCACGCAACATCTCAATATCATACTCTGTCCGCTGTTTCAAACGCTGGGCTTCAAGCAGTTTGCCTTCCTTTTCAAAGACAGCTAGTTGCTCTTCTAATTCTGCTTGAATCTTTGCAATGGCAACTTCCATGTGGTCGTCATTGGTCACAAAGTGAGTTGCAGGGAAAATCGCTAAATGATCCACTTCTCCCAATACCTGACCAGTCAGGGCCTCAACCTCACGGATACGGTCAATTTCGTCTCCAAAAAATTCTACTCGAAAGGCGTGTTCATCACGAGAGGCTGGGAAAATCTCCACCACATCCCCACGAACGCGAAATCTTCCCCGTTGGAAATCAATATCATTACGTTCAAACTGAATATCGACCAAGTCATTCAAGAGTTTATCACGAGAAATTTCAAGACCTGGACGGAGACTAACGACACTATCTGCGTATTCCTTGGGCGAACCCAGACCATAGATACAAGAGACCGAGGCCACGACAATAACATCATTACGCTCCAAAAGGGCTGAAGTCGCTGAGTGGCGGAGCTTGTCAATCTCGTCATTGACAGAACTATCCTTCTCAATGTAGGTATCACTAGAAGGGACATAGGCCTCAGGTTGGTAATAATCATAGTAAGACACAAAGTACTCAACTGCATTTTCAGGGAAAAATTCCTTAAACTCCCCATAGAGCTGGCCTGCTAGCGTTTTATTGTGGGCAATAACCAGAGTTGGTTTATTGACTTTGGAAATGACCTGACTCATGGTATAGGTCTTCCCTGTTCCGGTCGCCCCCATCAGAATCTGAGCTTTTTCTCCACCCTCAATGTTATCAACCAACTGTTCGATAGCTTGTGGTTGATCTCCTGATGGTTGATATTTTGATACTAGTTTAAATTGATTATCTGTAATGCGGTTAATCATAAGAATCCTCTCTCCATGTGCTATTCCTATTTTAGCATACTTGTAGCATTTTCACGAAGAAAAGGACGGACCGAAGTCACATCCTTTCATTTTCTTTCTTTAATTGATAAGCGAGATAAAGAATCAGCAGAAACAAAATAATACTGGACACGATGGAACCCTCAATACCAAAAGACCCACCAGATAGCCAGTCTTGATTGCCTTGTGGAGTAAATTTCATGATTGATGTTCCTGAAGACTGACCACTAACTAATACTCCAAAGAGGTTTCCCTGTGCGAAATTCCAAGCTCCATGAATACCACCTATACCCCATATAGTATCCGTTTTAAGAAGATATAGGGACATGGCAACTCCGAATAAAAAGAGATCAATTGCAGATAAGAAAGTTATGCCTGGATTTCCTAAATGAAGTAAGGTAAAGAGACTACTAGATATGATAATAGCGACTTTAAGATTAGTTCTCTTAGCCAATTGTGGAATCAGCCAAGCACGAGTAACCAATTCTTCTGCCGTTCCTTGTAAAATCCAAAAAAGGATTGTAAATAAAGTAAAAGCTAGCGAATAAGTATCCAAGTGAATGGAGTCAAATTGATACTGCCCCAACACTACTAGTCCAGCCAAAGCAAGTATAAAGAGGGATAGACCAAGACCGTATCCTTTAAATAAGGCACTTAAAAAATTTTCTTTATAGAATCCCAAGGTTCGAATCGGTCTTTTCTCTACTTTTCTAGTCCATCTAAACACAGTTAAGATGATAAAACCAAAGGACAATAATTCAAATATTAAATGGATGTCACTTGTTTTATCTGTCAAGCTCTGATGCAAGGTCTGCAAGTAGGTTACAAGATTTTGACCAGCCTCTCCAAAATTTCTAGCAAGTCCGATGAGAGCTAACAAACTAATACCATACAGAGTATAAGCCACAAACTCTCCTATGAAGACAAAAGCAAAGGCTAACAAGGGGCTTGTGTAAATGTTTAACCGCATTTTAGAAGTTTCAAAGTCTTTTAAGATTCTTTTGTCTTTCATAACTTTATCCTCTTTTACTATATGATATACCTTTATTATAGCACTTCTGTTGTGTGATTCAAGACAAAACAAGAATTATGGATGTTATATTTTCTAACACAGAAATATAAAAATTTGCCTTTTTTTACTTTTTCTGATATAATGGGAAAATATTCGGAAAAGGAGACTAAAAATGAAGAAAAAATTTCTAGCATTTTTGCTAATTTTATTCCCAATTTTCTCATTAGGTATTGCAAAAGCTGAGACGATTAAGATTGTTTCTGATACCGCCTATGCGCCTTTTGAGTTTAAAGATTCAGATCAAACTTATAAAGGAATTGATGTTGACATTATTAACAAAGTCGCTGAGATTAAAGGATGGAACATTCAGATGTCCTATCCTGGATTTGACGCAGCGGTCAATGCGGTTCAAGCTGGTCAAGCTGATGCTATCATGGCAGGGATGACAAAGACGAAAGAACGTGAAAAAGTTTTCACCATGTCTGATACTTACTATGATACAAAAGTTGTCATTGCAACTACTAAGTCACACAAGATTAGTAAATATGACCAATTAAAAGGAAAAACTGTTGGTGTTAAAAACGGAACAGCCGCTCAACGTTTCCTTGAAAGTATCAAGGATAAATACGGTTTTACTATTAAAACATTTGACACTGGTGATTTGATGAACAACAGCTTGACTGCTGGTGCCATCGATGCCATGATGGATGACAAACCTGTTATCGAGTATGCCATTAACCAAGGGCAAAACCTCCATATTGAAATGGATGGGGAAGCTGTAGGAAGTTTTGCTTTCGGTGTTAAAAAAGGAAGCAAATACGAACACCTGGTTACTGAATTTAACCAAGCCTTAGCTGAAATGAAAAAAGATGGTAGTCTTGATAAAATCATCAAGAAATGGACTGCTTCATCATCTTCAGCAGTGCCAACTACAACTACTCTTGCAGGCTTCAAAGCCATTCCTGTTAAAGCTAAATACATCATTGCCAGCGATTCTTCTTTTGCACCTTTTGTTTTCCAAAATTCAAGCAACCAATACACTGGTATTGATATGGAATTGATTAAGGCAATCGCTAAAGACCAAGGTTTTGAAATTGAAATTACCAACCCTGGTTTCGATGCCGCTATCAGTGCTGTTCAAGCTGGACAAGCTGATGGTATCATTGCTGGTATGTCTGTCACAGATGCTCGTAAGGCAACTTTTGACTTCTCAGAATCATACTACACTGCTAATACTATCCTTGGTGTCAAAGAATCAAGCACCATTGCTTCTTATGAGGATTTGAAAGGAAAGACAGTTGGTGTTAAAAACGGAACTGCTTCTCAAACCTTCCTAACAGAAAATCAAAGCAAATACGGCTACAAAATCAAAACCTTCGCTGATGGTTCTTCAATGTATGACAGTTTAAATACTGGGGCAATCGATGCCGTTATGGATGATGAGCCTGTTCTCAAATATTCTATCAGCCAAGGCCAAAAATTGAAAACACCAATCGCTGGAACTCCAATCGGTGAAACAGCCTTTGCCGTTAAAAAAGGAGCAAATCCAGAATTGATTGAAATGTTCAACAACGGACTTGCAAACCTTAAAGCAAACGGAGAATTCCAAAAGATTCTTGATAAATACCTAGCTAGCGAATCTTCAACTGCTTCAACAAGCACTGTTGACGAAACAACTATCTGGGGCTTGCTTCAAAACAACTACAAACAACTCCTTAGCGGTCTTGGTATCACTCTTGCTCTAGCTCTTATCTCATTTGCTATTGCTATTGTTATCGGGATTATCTTCGGTATGTTTAGCGTTAGCCCCTACAAATCTCTTCGTGTCATCTCTGAGATTTTCGTTGACGTTATCCGTGGTATCCCATTGATGATTCTTGCAGCTTTCATCTTCTGGGGAATTCCAAACTTCATCGAGTCTATCACAGGTCAACAAAGTCCAATTAACGACTTCGTAGCCGGTACCATTGCCCTATCGCTCAATGCAGCTGCTTATATCGCTGAGATTGTTCGTGGTGGTATTCAGGCCGTTCCAGTTGGCCAAATGGAAGCCAGCCGAAGCTTGGGTATCTCCTATGGAAAAACCATGCGTAAGATTATCTTGCCACAAGCAACTAAATTGATGTTGCCAAACTTTGTTAACCAATTCGTTATCGCTCTTAAAGATACAACCATCGTATCTGCTATCGGTTTAGTTGAACTCTTCCAAACTGGTAAGATTATCATTGCCCGTAACTACCAAAGTTTCAAGATGTATGCAATCCTTGCTATCTTCTATCTTGTAATTATCACACTTTTGACTAGACTAGCGAAACGCTTAGAAAAGAGGATTCGTTAATGGCAAAATTAAAAATTGATGTAAATGATTTACACAAAAGCTACGGAAAAAATGAAGTTTTAAAAGGAATTACGACCAAATTCTATGAAGGAGATGTTGTTTGTATCATCGGTCCTTCGGGTTCTGGTAAGTCAACCTTCCTCCGTAGCCTAAATCTTTTGGAAGAAGTTACTAGCGGTCACATCACTGTGAACGGTTATGACTTAACTGAAAAAACAACCAACGTTGACCACGTCCGTGAAAATATCGGAATGGTGTTCCAACACTTCAATCTCTTCCCACACATGTCTGTATTGGACAACATCACCTTTGCTCCTATTGAGCACAAGTTGATGACTAAGGAAGAAGCTGAAAAATTGGGAATGGAGTTGCTTGACAAGGTTGGACTAGCAGATAAGGCTAAGGCCTGTCCAGATAGCCTATCAGGTGGTCAAAAACAACGTGTGGCCATCGCTCGTGGACTAGCAATGAATCCAGACATCATGCTCTTTGATGAACCAACTTCTGCCCTTGACCCTGAGATGGTCGGAGACGTACTAAGCGTTATGAAGGAATTAGCGGAGCAAGGCATGACCATGATCATTGTAACCCACGAGATGGGATTTGCCCGTCAGGTTGCCAACCGCGTTATCTTTACTGCAGATGGCGAGTTCCTTGAAGATGGGACACCTGATCAAATCTTTGACAACCCACAACACCCACGTCTGAAAGAATTTTTAGATAAGGTTTTAAACGTTTAAACTCAAACTGTAAGGACTTCCTTGCAGTTTTTTTCTATCTCGTATTGGAATTTTTGATTTTTCGGAAAATTATGTTAGAATTAAGTTTATGAAATGAGGTTTCCTCATACCTAGCAAGACTAGGAATAAAAATAGAAATTAGGTAGCTAGATGTCATCTAAGGTTATTGTTACAATTTTCGGTGCGAGTGGAGACCTGGCTAAACGCAAGCTCTACCCTTCCCTATTTAGACTATATAAATCCGGCAATCTTTCCAAACATTTTGCCGTCATTGGAACTGCCCGTCGTCCTTGGAGCAAGGAATATTTTGAATCTGTTGTAGTCGAATCGATCCTTGATTTGGCAGATAGTACCGAACAGGCTCAAGAGTTCGCTAGCCACTTCTACTATCAAAGTCATGATGTCAACGATACAGAACACTACATTGCTTTGCGTCAATTGCAGGCTGAACTAAATGACAAGTACCAAGCTGAACACAACAAGCTCTTCTTCTTGTCTATGGCACCTCAGTTCTTTGGAACTATTGCCAAACACCTCAAGTCTGAAAATATCGTAGATGGAAAAGGTTTTGAGCGCTTAATCGTTGAGAAACCATTTGGTACAGATTACGCAAGCGCAAGCAAGTTGAATGACGAGCTCCTAGCAACATTTGACGAAGAACAAATTTTCCGTATTGACCATTATCTTGGGAAGGAAATGATCCAAAGTATCTTTGCAGTTCGCTTTGCAAACTTGATTTTTGAAAACGTTTGGAACAAAGACTTTATCGACAATGTTCAAATTACCTTTGCGGAGCGCTTAGGCGTAGAAGAACGTGGTGGCTATTATGATGAATCTGGTGCCCTCCGTGACATGGTACAAAACCACACTCTACAACTCCTTTCCCTTCTTGCCATGGACAAGCCAGCAAGCTTCACAAAAGATGAGATTCGTGCTGAAAAGATTAAGGTTTTTAAAAACCTCTATCATCCAACTGATGAAGAACTTAAAGAACACTTTATCCGTGGTCAATACCGCTCTGGTAAGATTGATGGCATGAAATACATCTCTTATCGTAGCGAGCCAAATGTAAATCCAGAATCTACAACTGAAACCTTTGCATCTGGTGCTTTCTTTGTAGACAGCGATCGATTCCGTGGTGTTCCTTTCTTCTTCCGTACTGGTAAACGTCTGACTGAAAAAGGAACTCATGTCAACATCGTCTTTAAACAAATGGACTCTATCTTTGGTGAGCCACTTGCTCCAAACATTTTGACCATCTATATCCAACCAACAGAAGGATTCTCTCTTAGCCTAAATGGGAAACAAGTAGGAGAAGAATTCAACTTGGCTCCTAACTCACTGGATTACCGTACAGATGCGACCGCAACTGGTGCTTCTCCAGAGCCATACGAGAAATTGATTTATGATGTCTTAAATAACAACTCAACTAACTTTAGCCACTGGGATGAAGTTGGTGCGTCATGGAAATTGATTGACCGTATCGAAGAGCTCTGGGCTGAAAATGGTGCCCCACTTCATGACTATAAAGCTGGAAGCATGGGACCTCAAGCCAGCTTTGACTTACTTGAAAAATTCGATGCCAAATGGACTTGGCAACCAGATATTGCCTATCGTCAAGATGGTCGTTTAGAATAAAAAAATTTCCTGCAAGTTTGTACCTTGCAGGATTTTTGCTTCTGATTAGATTAAACCTTCCAAGAGACCTTTCATAAAGTTTTCTGAGTTAAACTCTCCAATATCATCGATTTTTTCACCAAAACCAATCAATTTTACAGGAATATTGAGTTCTTCTCGGATGGCTAGAACAACACCACCTCGAGCAGTTCCATCAATCTTAGTCAAGACAATTCCTGTCAAAGGGGTGATTTTTGAAAATTCTTTAGCCTGTACCAGGGCATTTTGACCAGTTGAAGCATCTAATGCTAAGAAGGTTTCATGCGGTGCTTCTGGTACAACACGCTTGATGATGCGTCCAATCTTCTCCAACTCAGCCATGAGGTTGTCCTTGTTTTGCAAACGACCAGCGGTATCAATCATGAGAATATCGATACCTTCAGCTACAGCACGTTCCATACCATCAAAGACCACACTGGCTGGGTCAGCTTTTTCAGGTCCAGTCACAACTGGAACGTCCACACGACGGCCCCATTCAGCTAGCTGGGCTACCGCTCCTGCACGGAATGTATCTGCCGCAACCAACATGACTTTCTTACCTGCTTGTTTGTAGCGGTGGGCTAGTTTCCCGATAGAAGTTGTTTTCCCAACACCATTAACCCCAACAAAGAGCATGACTGTCAAGCCATCTTGGAAGTGGATACTTTCATCGTAGTTGCCATCCTTTTCATAAAGCTCAACCAATTTCTCAATGATGACACGGCGCAGTGCATCAGGTTTCTTGGCGTTTTCAAGCTTGGCTTCGTAGCGTAACTCATCTGTTAAGTTAGAAGCGACCTGTACACCAACGTCACTCATGATCAGCAGTTCTTCCAATTCTTCGAAGAATTCTTCATCTACAGAACGGAAATTAGCAAAGAAGGCGTTCAAGCGAGCTCCGAAGCCTGTACGAGTTTTCTTAAGACTGCGGTCATATTTTTCCTGAACAGTTTCTTCTGCTTGAGGCCTTTCTGCTTCAAGAACTTCAGAATTATTTTCTTCTACAGTTTCTAGGAGCTCAGTATTCTCTTCCTCTGGGACTTCTTCTGAGTTTAGCAATTCTTCGACTTCTTCTTGAGAAACTTCTTCAACTGGCTCTGAATCCAGACTTTCTTCAAATGTAACTTGTTTTTCCTCTTCTTGGAGCAGAGCTTCTTCAGAACTTTCAACTTCTGCATCTTCTTGAGGAACTTCCTCAGCTTCTGTGAAGGCAGGATCAACATCTTCAGACAAATCAAGATTTTCCAGAGCTTCTTTTACAACTTCTTCGATTTTAGGTTCTTCTTTTTTTCCGAATAGACGGTCAAATAATCCCATATCTTAGTTCTCCTTTAGCACATATTCTTCGATAGCCCAGGCAACAGCCTCTTCATCGTTGGTCATTGGAGTCACTACATTTGCGACTGCCTTGACTTCAGGAACAGCGTTTTGCATGGCAACACCGAGCCCTGCCCATTCAATCATAGAAAGGTCATTAGCCTCATCACCACATGCCATAACTTGGCTTTGGTCGATTCCAAGATGGCTGATTAGTTTGGCCAAGCCTGTTGCTTTATGAACATTCTTTGGTGACCACTCTAGCAACATTTCACGTGATTTAAAGATCTCATATTGGTCAAACAATTCTGGAGAAATCTTCTGAATAGCTGCATCCAAGGGTTCTTGAGCAAAGGCAGTCACGCACTTATTGTAGGTCATCTGACTAGATAGGTCTTCAAAGTCCAATGGAACAAAGGTCAATGCTGGATTGAATTTGGCATAAAGACTTTCTTGGTCCGATTGAATTTGATAAACTGTTCCTTCTGAGATAGCATCAAGAGGCAGTGATAATTTCTCTGTTTCCTCATACAAGCGTGCCACATCATCATATGAAAAGACTGTTTTATCAAGGATTTCACCTGTATTTTTCTGAACCAAACCACCATTAAAAGTAATCGTATACTCATCTTCATGGCCGTCAGTCCCTAGCTCATGGAGAAAGAAATCCATAGCTTTTAAGGGACGACCAGTTGTCAATACGACCTTGATACCACGATCACGCGCAGCTTTCAAGGTTGCCTTGGTACGATCCGTCAGCCTTTTATCAGTAGTCAGCAAGGTCCCGTCCAAGTCCAATGCAATCAATTTTATATCTGCCATTATAAGCCCTCCATATAAGCTATAACCGACTGGTCCTTATGGTGACCAATCACAGTTTCTGCTAATTCTAAAATTTCTGGTCGTGCATTTTCAGGAGCCACAGGATGTCCCACAACCTGCAACATATGCAAGTCATTTAGATTGTCTCCAAAAGCTAGAACCTGATCCATTGTGATACCAAGTTTTTTAGCTAATTCAACAATGGCCACACCCTTATCGACATAGTCCAGAACAATATCAATGGATTCAAAGCCAGTTGTCATGGCCTTAACACCAGGAACATGTTCATTAACCCAAGCTTCCCCAGCTTCTAGCGTTTCTTCTGTGAAGTTGGTTGTAAATTTGAAAATGTCATCTGTAATATCTTCTAGACTCGCTACTTTTTGAATATTTTCATTATAGTGCTGGCTCACTTTTAAATAGGTCTCATCAACCGTATCTAGCACATAAGAGCCTTTTTTCCCCGTCAAGAGCAATTTATTAATATCTACATAAGGTGACGTTTTCAGCTTTTCAAAAGTTGATAGATAAAACTCACGAGACATGGTCGCTTCATACAAGTCCTGACCTTGATATTCGACCAAACTGCCATTTTCTGCGATAAAAATAATGTCATCACGAACATCAGCAAATAATTTTTCTAGAGATAAAAATCCGCGCCCCGAAGCCACCGCAAAGTAAATCCCTTTTTCCTTGTAAGAAACCAAGAGAGACTTGAGGCGGTCCATATCAAAGCGTCCATTCTCATCTAGGAAGGTTCCGTCCATATCCGTTGCTACTAGTTTAATTGTCATCCTTCAATACTTTCTAAATCTTTTAACTTCACCGAAACAATTTTTGAGACACCTGATTCTTGCATAGTCACGCCATAGATAGAATCAGCCGCTGCCATGGTTCCCTTACGGTGGGTCACAACGATGAACTGGCTGTCCTTGTCAAAGCGGTTGAGGTAATCCCCAAAACGTTTAACATTAGCTTCATCCAGCGCAGCTTCTACCTCATCCAAGATAACAAATGGAATAGTCTTGACACGGATAATGGAGAAGAGCAAAGCAAGAGCCGATAGGGCTTTTTCACCACCACTCATAAGGTTGAGAGACTGGATTTTCTTACCTGGTGGTTGAACAGAAATCTCAACCCCAGCTGTCAGCAAGTCTCCCTCAGTCAAAATGAGGTCCGCCTGACCTCCGCCAAACATCTGTTTGAAGGTCACTTTAAAGGACTCACGAATAGCTTCAAAAGTTGATTTAAAGCGTTCCTTGACCTCATCATTCATCTCTGTAATGGTCTCAAGGAGCAGGTTTTTCGCTGACAAAATGTCATCTCGCTGGCTATTGAGGAAATCCAGACGGCTGTGAACTTCTTCGTACTGTTCAATAGCATCCAAATTGACAGGACCCAGTGAGCGAATAGCCTTCTCCAAATCCTGCACCTCTTGCTCTGACAGATTGAGATTTTCCAATTCATGCGCCTTTTCTAGAGCTTCAGTATAGCTAATCTGATACTGGTCTGTTAATTGACCTTGTAAATAGCGCAAGCGCTCGCTGACCTTTTCTTTCTTGGATTCAGCACGTGTTTGCTTGCGAATCCACTCTTCATTCTGCTGGCGAGCCTGATCCAAATGACTAGCAATATCATCCAGTTGACCTTCAATATCATCCAACTCAAACTGCTTACAAATTAAACCTTGTTGGAGGTTTGTTTTCTGCATTTTGGCTTCTTCTACCTGTTGACTGAGCAATTCTGTATCAACTTTCTCAAGATTGTCAACCTTTTCTTGAAGAAGGCGCTGGATTTCCTCTTGTTCGATATTCAGATTATCCAATTCCTTGCCTAGACGGTCAATATCAGCCACTTCATAACGTTTTTGCCCTTGCAGTTCTGTCTTAAGCAGGCGAGCTTGCGCTAGCTCTTCCTGCAAATTTTGATAGCGTTCTTGGATGGCATTTTTGTTGGACTTAATTTCTTCAATCTCAGCTTCCAGATTTTGCTTGTCACTGGCAATGGTAGCAAGGCGATCTTGGCATTTTTCCTTATCTGCTTGCCAATCTCCGTCAGAAAGACGATCTAATTCCTCTTCTTGGAGTTTCCAAAGAGTTTCTAATTCTTCGACTTGCTGACTGGTCTGCTGATAAGCAAGAGACAAGCCTTGCTCCTGAATACGAGCCTGCTCTCCTTGAGATTTGATAGCTTCTAATGATTCGGTCAATCTAGCCATCTGGTCTTGCAAGGTCTTCAAAGTCGACTCTTCTGAACGCAGACTTGCTTCTTCTTCAGCAATTTCTTTTTGTAATTGCTCCAGTTCTGGCTTGATAAAAATGCTGTTATTCTGGCGATTAGCACCACCCGCATAGGAACCACCCGTGCGCAATTCTGTCCCATCCAGTGTTACCATACGAACCTGATAACGAACCTGGCGAGCTGCTGCACGCGCATGTTCCACACTATCAAAAATAGCTGTTGTAGCTAGCAAGTTCTTGAAAATGGCTTCCAGTCTAGTATCGAATGTCACCAACTCATCTGCCATGCCCAGAAATCCTGGACTTGCAGCAATAGCACCTTGGTTCTGACTAGAAATCGTACGCGCCTTAATAGTGGTCAAAGGAAGGAAGGTCGCGCGACCGGATCTGTTTCGTTTAAGGAAATCAATAGCTTTGGTTGCTGCCTCTTCATCTTCCACGATGATGTGCTGACTACTGGCTCCAAGCGCAATCTCCAGGGCAGTTTGATAATGCACATCAAAGGTCAGATGCTCACTGACTGCACCAATAATTCCACCAAGGCGGGCTTTTTCTTGGAGAACACTCTTAACACCTGCATAAAAGTTACTATGATTTCTCAGGATATTTTCCAAACTTTGAGCTCTGGCCTGCTTATTTTTAAGACTGTCCAGACGGTCAAATAGTTGACTTTGTTGAGCTTGATAGGAAGCTTTCTGCTCCTCTTGCTCCTTGGCAATAGCTTGGTAGTCGCCCAATAATTTATGAACATGCTCCTTAGCAGTTTCAAGCTCCGCCATTTGCTGACTAGCCTTCTCTTTAGCTGTAGCCAGTTGTTCTTTCAGCTTTTCTAGTTGATCTGCTTGTTTTTGAGAAAGCTGACGACTATTTTCCAACTCGTTTTCGATACGGGTCAACTGGTTTGAGACATCGACTTCTTCCTGTAAAAGCGCCACAAAGCGTTCACGTAAAAGCTCAATCATCTGATCAGGATCATCTGAAAAAGCTAGCAATTCAGCCTCTAAACGATTGAGTTTTTGATTATTTTGGACTAGATTTTCCTCTAACAGAGTTAAAGAGCTTTCTTTATCAGATTTTTCTTTGCTGAGTGAATTTCTCTTATCCTCCAAAGCAGACAAACGGGCTTGTGCCTCCTGTTGATTGAGGGCTACTTGCTCAGATTCTAATTTCGATAGGGCTAATTTTCTCTCTAAATCACTAATCAGACTGGTCAAATCCATCAAACTGCCTTGGTCTTTAGCCATTTCAGCCTGTAAATCTTGGCGTTGCTTTTTAAGAGTTTGATTTTCTTCTTCTAATTTTTCACGCTTTTGGTAATAGCTTGTCAAGAGTTCCTGAACCTGTACCAACTCTTCTTCTGTCGACTCTAGTTCAGACTTATTTTCCTTGATTTGAGCAACAAGGACATCCAAGTAAATAGCCTTGCGTTGACCTTCCAAATCTAAAAACTTACGAGCATTTTCAGCTTGCTTCTCAAGAGGCTTGATTTGATTATCCAACTCGTAGATAATGTCCTCTAAGCGGTCTAGATTATCCTGAGTTTGCTGTAGCTTGCTCTCAGTTTCTTTTCTGCGAGTCTTGTATTTCAAAACTCCTGCAGCTTCTTCAAAAATGGCACGGCGTTCTTCAGGCTTGGAGTTGAAAATCTCCTCAACCTTGCCTTGGGAAATGATGGAGAAAGAATCTCGTCCCAAACCTGTATCCAAGAAGAGGTCATTAATATCACGCAGACGGACTTTCTTGCCATCAATCTTGTATTCGCTATCTCCACTACGATAGATATGGCGTTCTACCCTGATTTCTTGACCAGCATCCTTGATAAATGCGTCATGATTATCCAGAGTCACAATTACAGAAGCATAATTGAGCGGTTTGCGACTCTCTGTTCCGGCAAAGATGACATCTGGCATCTTGCCACCACGGAGACTCTTAACACTAGACTCCCCCAAGGCCCAACGCAGACTTTCTGTAATATTCGACTTGCCAGATCCATTGGGTCCAACGACTGCCGTTACACCTTGGTCAAAGATGACCTTGGTCTTGTCAGCAAAAGACTTGAATCCCTGAATTTCGATTTCCTTTAAATACATGAATCCAGCCCTTTCTCAACGGCATTTTTGGCAGCTTCTTGCTCTGCTAATTTCTTAGAACGACCTTGACCTTGACCAATGCTCTTACCTTCAACTAGGACTTCTACATCAAATACCTTATCGTGAGCAGGACCCGTTTCAGAAATCACCTGATAACGGATAGCTACATCTCCATTGACCTGAAGTAACTCTTGGAGATGGGTTTTGTAGTCTGTAATCATCTCAAACTCGCCTGCTTCAACCTTAGGAATCATGACTTGGTAGATAAATTCCTTGACCTTGGCCACATCCTTATCCAAAAGAAGGGCGCCAAGAAAGGCTTCGAAGGCATCACCAAGAATGGTATCACGATTGCGCCCACCAGACTTTTCTTCTCCTTTACCAAGTTTTATAAACTGGTCAAACTGGCAATCACGGGCAAAACCAGCCAAACTCTCCTCGCGGACAATCATAGCACGGAGTTTGGACAAATCGCCTTCAGGCTTTTTAGGATATTTTTTATACAGATATTCTGAAATCAATAACTGTAGAACAGCGTCTCCTAAAAATTCCAAGCGTTCATTGTGTGAAATTTTTAAGAGGCGGTGCTCATTAGCATAACTCGTATGAGTAAAGGCAGTCTCCAGTAAATTTTTGTCTGCAAATTCGATTGCAAAATGGTTCTTTAGTACAGTTTGTAATTCTTTCATACCAACCTCTTTCTAACTGATAACAGTCCTTTTTATTATATCAAAAAAAGCCCCCTGAGTCACTTTAAAACAGGACTGGAGAGGATTTGGGCATTCTTTAGATAGAGATTTTCAGTTTTATACTAAGAGCAAACTAGGAAGCTNNCTCAAAGCACTGCTTTGAGGTGGTAGATAAGACTGACGAAGTCAGTTACATATATCTACGACAAGCCAATGCTGATGTGGTTTGAAGAGATTTTCGAAGAGTATTAGGGCTAAATTTGGGGTAATATAAAGAAAAAAGCCCTATTTAAAGGCTTTTTTAGGATATTTACATCCACCCTGAGGGAATCGAACCCCCATCTCAAGAACCGGAATCTTACGTGATATCCATTACACTAAGGGTGGAAACTTGTTTTATTATAACAGAAATTTGCTCTAATAACAAGTTTTTTTTCTAGTGAGATAGGCCGTCTTAGTGGGAAGCATCCCCATTCCAGATAGAGTTTTTCACGATCACATAATCAACGTGTTTAAGGTCAGCAACCTGACGTCCACCTGCGTATGAAATGGCACTTTGCAAATCTTGTTCCATCTCAGTTAGAGTGTCTTGCAAATGACCTTTGGCAGGAAGCAAGATGCGTTTGCCTTCCACGTTTTTGTAGGCTCCTTTTTGATATTGTGAAGCTGAACCATAGTATTCTTTGAATTGTTCACCATCGACTTCAATCGTTTTCCCTGGACTTTCGATGTGTCCAGCAAAGAGGGAACCAATCATGACCATGCTAGCACCGAAACGGATAGACTTGGCAATATCTCCGTGAGTACGAATTCCACCATCTGCGATAATCGGTTTACGTGCAGCCTTAGCACACCAGCGTAGAGCAGCCAACTGCCAACCTCCTGTGCCAAAACCAGTCTTGACCTTGGTGATACAAACCTTACCAGGACCGATTCCGACCTTAGTAGCATCCGCACCAGCATTCTCCAATTCACGCACAGCTTCTGGTGTTCCCACATTTCCAGCAATGACAAAAGTATCTGGTAATTCTTTCTTGATGTGTTGAATCATAGAAATCACGCTATCTGCATGACCATGAGCAATATCAATCGTGATGTATTCTGGAGCATCAGCCTTGAGCTGGCTAACAAAATCATACTCATAGTCTTTAACACCGACAGATATAGAAGCAATGAGACCTTGTTCGTGCATGCGTTTAATAAAAGAAATGCGTCCTGCTTCATCAAAACGGTGCATAATGTAGAAGTAACCACCTTTAGCCAGTTGCTCTGCTACATTTTCATCCAAAATCGTCTGCATATTAGCTGGCACAACAGGTAGTTTAAAGGTGTGATTTCCTAGAGTGACGCTTGTGTCCGCTTCTGCACGGCTTTTAATCACACATTTATTTGGAATCAATTGAATATCTTCGTAATCAAAAATTGGAAATTCATTTAACATATCGATGTCTCGTTTCTTTTGTAATGACCTACCTATGCTCTCGCATCACTACGCCTTTTCCGACGTTTCCTTAATTAATTATAAATCAAAGTACAGTTTTTGTCAAATAATGTTATAAATTAAAATGTATTGTTCGGTTTTTACTTATATCAAAGACAAAAAAGTGGAGAGATTATTTTCTCCCCAATTATTCTACATCCTAATAATACTCTCCCTGACGGTAGTCCCATGAGTTAAAGGTGTCTGTCAGGTACATCATAATCTTATCAATATCAAGCCCTTTACGGATTACAACTGGTGCTGGTGATGTTGAACGAGCTCCTCCTTGTTCTGGGATGAGTTTGCCTTCTTTATCAACCATAGAGACCATCACACCTTGCTCGTAGCGAGTTTCAATCGTTTTGTCAGGCTGGATTGATGCCACATAGTCGTCTGCCTCGATAACAAGGTCCACTGCTCCTTCAATACGTTCTCCTATACCTTCTACCTTACCACGGTTTCCTTTTCCAGATGGGTTTGCAGATGAGGCATAAACCATTTTACCTTCTTCCCAAAGTTTGGCAGCCAATTGTTCACCAGCTTTCCCAAACTTGATAACGAAACAGCTAGTACCACGCACGTCAGTCATCAGCTCTTCACGACCATCACCGTATGCTTTGAGTTTTTCAAAAGCTTCTGGTTTCCAAGGAAGGATACAACCAAGAAGAATATCTTCATCCCAATGTTTTTGGTAGAAGGCTTCAATTTCTGGGTTGAGTTGTGCTAAGGCGCGAAGCTCATCCATGCTACCACAGAGAACAACACCTGGTTTGTTACGGTTACGTTCTTTGGCTTCAAACTTACGTTCAAGACCAGCCTTATCGCTAGTCATGATGATGTAACCAACTTTTGTAGGACAAACGATACATCCGCCCTCACCTTTTAAAATGTCATAGCCTTCTTGTGAAAGTGTTCCGTTCCATTGAATGTGTTTTGTCATAGTTCTATTTCCTTTTCTATTTTTCTTCTAATCCTGCCAGTAGGCTGGTCGTTGTTTTTCATAAGCAGCAATCAAATCTTCATACTGCAAGGTAATACCGATATCATCCAAACCATTTAAGAGCTTGTGTTTCCACTCGCTATCGATTTCAAAAGTGAATTCTCCAACTGGTGAGATGATTTTTTGTTGTTCCAAGTCCACAGTTATCTGGTCACTTGGTTGTAGCTGGGATAATTTCTCTCTAACTTCTCTGGGCTGAACAATGGGCAACATACCATTATTGAGTTCATTATTGTAATGAATATCCCCAAAAGACCCTGCAATCACGACTTTGAAACCATAGTCCGCCAGAGCCCAAGCTGCGTGTTCTCTGGACGATCCTGCGCCAAAGTTATCCCCTGAGATGAGAATACTGGCTTTCCGATATTCAGGTCGGTTAAAGACAAAGTCTGGGTCCTCAGTGTACTTGTCATCCAGATAACGCCAAGCATACATGAGGTACTTACCAAAGCCTTTCTTATCAATTAACTTGAGAAACTGCTTGGGTAGGATTTGGTCAGTGTCGATATTATCATTCATGAGAGGAACGGTCGTTCCTGTATAAACTGTAAATTTCTCCATATCCTCTCCTTACTGGGCTTCTGGCATTTGTCGAACATCCACGAAGCGCCCTGCGATAGCTGCCGCAGCTGCCATAGCTGGACTGCAGAGATGTGTCTTAGCACCAAATCCTTGTCTATCTTCAAAGTTACGATTGCTAGTTGAAGCACAGTGGACACCATCAGGTACCTTGTCAGGATTCATTCCTAGGCACATAGAGCAACCTGGGTCCCTCCACTCAAAACCAGCATCCAGAAAGACCTTATCCAAGCCCAACTTCTCAGCAGCTCGTTTGACAGGACGAGAGCCCGGAACCACAATTGCTGTTAGATTGGGAGCAATTTTCTTCCCTTTAACAAATCGCGCAGCCAGCTGTAAATCGCTGAGACGAGCATTGGTACAAGACCCGATAAAAATATAACCTAGTTCAATGTCCTCTGGCTTTTGACCAGGCTTCAAGTTCATATAATTGTAGGCTCGCTCATCGTTCATATCTTTGATTTCAGGGAAGCTACTGTCAAAGTCAACCCCCATAGCAGGGGTGGTTCCCCAGGTTACCATAGGAGCTAAGTCTGAGACATCCATCCGAATAACCTTATCGTAAACGGCATCATCATCACTGACAATTGTTTTCCAATCCGCCACAGCCTCTTCGAAATCCACTGGAACACACTCGCGTCCCTTAAGATAATCATAGGTGGTTTGATCTGGATTCATGATTCCCATCTTGGAGCCAAACTCGATAGACATATTGCAGATGGTCATTCGCTCTTCCATGCTCAGTGCATCAATAGCTTGTCCACGATATTCCACGACATAACCAACACCACAAGCAACGCCGTACTTAGCAATCAAGGCTAAAATGAAATCCTTGGAGTAAACTCCTTTTTGAGGGACACCAGTGAATTCTACCAACATTTTCTTTGGTTTGACCTGCCAGAGGGTTTGGGTAGCAAAAACATGCTCAACCTCACTGGTCCCAATTCCAAAAGCGATTGCTCCGAAAGCTCCGTGGGTTGCTGTATGGCTGTCTCCACAGACGATGAACTTTCCTGGTTGGGTCCGTCCTGTTTCAGGTCCAACCATATGAACAATACCCTGCTTTTCAGAACCGTGGGCCGCATGTTCAATTCCAAACTCCTCAACATTTTCAGCCAGCTTATCAATTTGAGCCTTTGAAATGACATCTCGAATATCGTAGATATTGACCGTCGGGACATTGTGGTCAAAGGTTCCAAATGTCAAGTCTGGTCGTCTCAATCTTCGTCCTGTATCTCGCAAACCTTGAAAGGCTTGAGGGCTGGTCACTTCATGGATATAGTGCTGGTCCACATACATGAGTTGAGGCTGCCCCTCTTCTCCTGTTATGACATGACGGTCCCATAATTTATCAAAAATCGATTTTCCTGCCATCCATTACCTCCAAATAACATATAAGGCTACTAGTGTTGTCACCATCCCCAGAAACCAAACTGTTTTAAAGTACCATTTTCTAGTCTTGTGGTGAAAAGTGATTCCTGCTAACCAAGCTCCAAAACCACCACAAGTAAAGGCTAAAATGAGTAAGATTTTCTCTGGAATGCGCCAAGTTCTTCTCCTTGCCTTGGATTTGTCAATGCCATAAATCAAGAAAATGATAACATTCCAAATCAAGAGAACTAGAGTAATTTTTTCGTCTATCTTCATAACCTTGCAATAATGGCTTCTGTCATTTCCTTGGTCGAAGCCTGTCCACCTAAATCTCTTGTTAAAACACCAGCTGCCAAACTGGCTTCTACTGCACGTTCGATACGCTCCGCATCCTCATAACGTCCAAAACTATCTCTCAACATCATGGAAACTGATAAAATCATGGAGATAGGATTTGCAATTCCTTGATCAGCAATATCAGGAGCTGAACCGTGAATTGGCTCATAGAGACTTGGTCCATTTTCAGAATGACTGGCTGATGGCATGACGCCAAGTGTACCAGATAGAACGCTTGATTCATCTGAGAGAATATCTCCGAAAAGATTCTCCGTCACGATGACATCAAACTTAGCAGGATTGGTAATCATAAGCATGGCAGCTGAGTCCACTAACTGGTGTTCCAAGGTCACATCTGGAAAATCATGCGCAACTTCCTCAGCCACTTTTCTCCAGAGTTTTGATGTTGCCAAAACATTTTGTTTATCGATGCTGGTAACGATTTTTCTGCGATTTCTTGCAATTTCAAAGGCTTTGCGAACAATCCGCTCCACTTCCTCATAGCTATAGTCGTTGATATCACGCGCTTTTCTTTCTTCAAGGATATGATCCCCAAAGTAAATCCCGCCTGTCAACTCCCGCACAACGACAAAGTCCACCCCAGCAATTCGTTCTGATTTTAGTGGTGACAAATGCTTGAGACTGTCAAAGATTTTTACAGGGCGAATATTAGCGTAAAGATTGAGTTCCTTACGGAGAGCTAGCAAGCCTTGTTCAGGCCGAACCGTTTCACTATCATACCGGGGACTACCGATAGCCGCTAGGAGAATGGCATCTGCTTCACGACATACCTTGAGGGTTTCATCAGGTAAGGGATGCCCTGCAGCATCAATACCTGCACCTCCAAAAGGTCGTTTGTCTATTTCATAGACAAAGCCTGTTTTTTTAGCTAGAGCCTCCAGGACCTCTAAACCAGCCTCCATGATTTCTGGGCCAATTCCGTCCCCTGCTAAAGCTACTATTTTCTTTGTCATAGCCTTCTCCTTTACACACTAGGCATATCGCGATAGGAAACGCTAGGTCCCATCTCACCAGCATTCTCTTTTTGAACAAAGGTATTAGCGTTTATATAGGCAATAGCTGAAGCCTTCAACACATCGAAATCAAGGCCTGCTGCGTTAAAGATGGTTTCTGTATCTCTGTTTTCAACAGTGACCAAGACCCGAGCCTGGGCATCAATTCCATCTGTCACAGCATCAATGGTATAGGACACCAAGCGGACGGATTGGTTAAAGAATTTGTCGATAGCGTTAAAAATCGCTTCAACGGAACCTTGCCCTGTTGCATTAAATTCGACCTTCTCACCATCCATATTAGCCAGACTAACGAGTGCTTCAATGTCATTATCTGCATGGGTTTGCAGTTGTAAATCATCAAAGTGGAAGCCTTCTGGATTTTCAACCATGGTTCCAGCTACCAGAGCACGAATATCTGCATCTGTGATTTCTTGCTTCTTATCGGCCAGATCCTTGAACTTAGCAAAGAGTGGTTTGATATCCTCTTCTGTAAAGTCTAGGGCCAATTCTCTTAGTTTCTCGACAAAGGCATGGCGACCTGACAATTTTCCAAGTGGGAGGCTATTACTCTTGACACCGACCAATTCAGGGGTGATAATCTCATAAGTGAGAGGATTTTTAAGAACTCCATCTTGGTGAATACCAGATTCGTGAGAGAAGGCATTACCACCAATCACAGCCTTGTTTTTAGGAACTGGGATACCTGAGAAGCGAGAAACCATTTCTGACGTATTGATGGTCTCATTTAGGACAATACTGGTCTCTGCTTGGTAGTAATCTTGGCGAATATTGAGCGCCACTGCTATTTCTTCCAAAGCAGCATTTCCAGCTCGCTCACCAATACCGTTGATAGTTCCTTCGACACGTCCTGCCCCATTCTTGACAGCAGCAAGGCTATTAGCTACTGCCATTCCGAGGTCATCATGACAGTGAGGCGAATAGGTAATCTGACGATCTGTCTTGACATTCTCAATCAAGTATTTGAAGATAGCGCCGTATTCCTCTGGTGTGGTAAATCCTACCGTGTCAGGGATATTGATATAAGTTGCACCTGCATCGACCGCTGTTTGAACAACTTGCAAGAGGAAATCCAACTCTGTTCTGGTCGCATCCTCTGGAGAGAATTCGACCACTTCAAACTTAGAACGAGCATAAGAAACATGCTCCTTAATAGCTTCCAAAATCTCTTCCTTGCTCTTATTGAGCTTATACTTGCGGTGAATGGGACTGGTAGCGATAAAGACGTGAACCTGTGGATATTTGGCATCCTTGAGGGCTTCGTAACAAGCATCAATATCAGACTTGACCGAACGTGCCAAACCAGTCACCGCCGTTTTCTTCAAGACCTTAGCAATCTCCTGCACTGCCGTAAATGAGTCTGGACTAGCCGCCGGAAAACCAGCTTCGATGGCTGAAATACCCCATTTCTCCAGCTGTCTTGCTATGGCAATTTTTTCCTTGATTGAAAAATTAACGCCCGGTGTCTGCTCTCCATCCCGAAGGCTGGTATCTAGAAATTCAACTGTTCGCATAAGATTTCCCCTTTTCCAAATGTGGTTTTAAAAAAACATCTCGCTCAGAAACCCAAGCGAGATGTTGATTTACTCCCGCTTGGTAAGCCAAACAGGACTAATGCATTTTGCACTAGCCCGAGTACCTCAACAACAAAGCAAATTGATTAAACTTAGCTGTTTTCATGTTTGACTTTCTCCTTCGTTTGATATCTTGTTAAGTATTTTAGCATAGGCAAAAGCACTTGTCAAGAAAAAATCAAATATTTTCTGAAAATTTCTTCAGTATAGAATATTTAGCTAATTGAAAGTTATTGAAAATCCTTGAAATGTTTCATTTTTTAGAAGTTAAATTCCAACTTTTTTCTATCAATTCCAGTACCATTTCATCTGACAAAGTATCATCTAATACCACACTAATCCAGTAGCGTTTGTTCATATGAAAAGCTGGATAAATGCCCTTTTGTGAAAGCAGGTCCACTACTTGATCATGTTTGAGATTGACTGCTTCCACTAATCCTTCTCTGCCCTTATCTAGCCTATCCCAAGGTATTCTCATCAAAACAGCATACCACTTTTTATTGCCTTCGTGTCTTAACACTGCTGTATCAGGCGATTTCTCCCACAAATACTCCAACTGATTTCCATACTTTTCCTGAACTTGAGTCATGATACGCTTAGTCTGAGGGAAGATGAAATCCTGAACATCAAAACAAGTCTTCCGTATCTGGTAAAGAATCTCCAAACAAGCCTCACGGACACTTCCTACAAAACTTCCCCTCATGCTTTCCATATGGACTTGAGGATAGAGGTCGCCCGTTTCCCGGTCAAAGACCTGAAAACTCACATTATCAGCAGTGATGGATACAATCATGACAAAGTCACCTTGCAAAATTTGGCAACTATAGGTCCAGACTCCACTATTTTCTACAAAACCATAGGCACGAGCCTTTTCTTGATTAAACTGATAGGATTTAAAAATTTCAAACATAAGTGAAAACTGCTACCAAAAGCTAGCAGTTCCTTTCTATTTTTTAAAAGACAACCTTGGTTCCGTGCAATTGTGTCACGCCTATCTGATCGATAAAGGTTTGACGGTTGTCAAGGTCAATCCCCCCACCTGGTAGAATTTCAATCTTACCTTTAGCATGTTCCAAAATTCTGTGATAGTGAGCAAAACGTTTTTCTAAGGAATCGCCAGACACACCAGCGCGAGTTAGGATACGGGTGACACCTGCTTGGCTGAGCCAGTCAATTACCTCCAACTGGTCTTCATCACTCAATTCATCAAAGGCCATGTGGAAGACAATTTCCATTCCTTTTGACGCAGCTATCAACTTTTCAAGATTAGTCTTATCCAACTTTTTATCAGCAGTTAAAGCCCCAAATACAACCCCTTGACTTCCAGCCTGAGCAGTCAAACGAATGTCTTCTAGCATAATAGCAATTTCTAGTTCATTATAGACAAAGTCACCACCACGTGGACGAATCATGGTCATGATGGTTGTATCGTAGTTAGCTGCCAGTTCAACCGCTGCCTTAGTCACTCCATAGCTGGGTGTTGTCCCACCAACTGCTAGATTATCACAGAGTTCAATCCGACGAGCTCCAGCCTGCATCGCTTTTTCAAGTAAAGTCACATTTTCAGCACAAAATTCGTAAATCATTTGATTCTCCTTGAATATTACTTCAAATTTATTATATCATATTGTTATGAATATGCTTTCAATTTTATCAAGGCAAATAACTACTGTTTTAACTATTCTTTGTCTGGAATGACCTTGAAGAGATAATAAGTGATAAAGATGGTCAAAGCACCCAGACCGATTTTGACTGGTAAAAGAGGTGCAAAATAAATAGAAATTCCCATCAAGACGTAGATAGAGACGATGATTTTTTTCTTTCGTTCACGCGTAATAGACTTAGTCTCGCGAAAATCAGCTACATATGTTTGATAGAGCTTGGTATGATAAAGCCAGTCTTCGAAACGCTTGGAACTTCTGGAGAAACAAGCAATAGACAACAAAAGGAAAGGCGTTGTGGGTAGCAAAGGCAAAACAACCCCAATAATAGCCAAGGCCAGCGATAAGAAACCAATAATTAGATAGATAATACGCATAACTTCTCCTAGTTAATACTCTTCGAAAATCTCTTCAAACCAGGTCAGCTTCCATCTTCAACCTCAAAGCAGTGCTT
>NZ_VMMS01000068.1:18710-18843 GCF_013277315.1 Streptococcus sp. 2106 | reverse complement strand
GATGAAGGTCACTTCAAAAAAAGATGACGAGCTTTAAGGAACAAGCCCCAGAGAAAGTCTCTGAGTTTCTTGATATTTTGGATAGCCTAAACGATTTACCAATCGTATATATTGATGAAACAGGAATCGACCG
>NZ_VMMS01000068.1:0-18677 GCF_013277315.1 Streptococcus sp. 2106 | reverse complement strand
GACAAGCGATTTCTTTGGGGAGTGGTTCAAAACGCAACTCCTACCTGCTTTGAAAACACCTCATGTTATTATCATGGACAATGCTAGTTTTGATCCCAAGAACATTTTGGATGAACTCTGCATCCAAGATAAACACTTTTTCTTACCTCTACCGCCATATTCACCGGATTTGAATCCTATTGAGCAAGCTTGGGCTATCTTGAAAAAGAAAGTAACAGATTTATTAAGGGAAGTCCCAACTATTTTTGAATGTTTGGAACGCTTTTTAAAAACTAAATGACTATAAAACTTTTTTCCCAGATTTTTGTTTACTACTAAAGTTCACAATGGGTCTAATTTTTAAAATACTCTTGTTTAATTTTTGTAAGCAGATTGTTAGTAAAAGAGAATAACCCTGCTAAATTTCTGATCTACTTTATTCTATAGTAAAATGAAATAAAAATAGGACAAATCAATCAGGACAATCAAATCAATTTCTAGTAATGTTTTAGAAGTCCAGATGTACTATTCTAGTTTCAATCTACTATATATTATTCACTGACTAAAAAAGAAAACCTACCTTCTCAGTAGATTTTCTCTGTTTAAAATTTATTTCCAAGCGCCACTGCCATCTACATAATAGCCATCTGGTGTGCGTGTATTGCGAAGCATATTACCAGATGATGCGAGATAGTACCACTTATCATTATCTTTGACCCAACCAGTCGCCATAGCACCTGAGTCTTTTAGGTAGTACCAAAAGCCGCTATCTTTTACCCATCCTGTTGCCATAGAACCTGAGTTGTTTAGATAATACCAAGATCCACTATCTTTGATCCAACCTGTCGCCATAGAACCTGAGTCCTTTAGGTAATACCAAGAGTGATTATCATATAGCCAATTGCTAGCAATCATGGCTCCTGATGATTTAAAGGCATACCAGTTGCTACCTTGATAGAGCCAAGTTTGATTGAACATGACTCCTTTATCATTCATAAAGTACCAAGTTCCCTTGTCCTTAACCCAAGCATTTTGAACCAATTGACCTTGTTTTTGATAGTACCACTTTTCACCTTGATTATTTTTTAGATTTAGCCAGCTTTCTGCTTTTACAATCGGATAAAATTCTTTGAAAACTCCTCCATCATCATATTTATGACTGATAGTCCCTGGTTTTACAAGTTTAATATTACCATACTCCTCTGCCCAAGCATAGACTTTTTGACCATTGATAGTTTCTGGTAAGGTAGCAGTGTAGGTCTTGGTTTGATAATCCCATTTAGTATCAAGGTAGGTGTATTGATTATTTGATTCTTTAATTTGGTAGTAGCCACTCTTTCCACCATTATATACATCATCAACTACTTTAGTGGACCAGGTCTTTACTTCATTTCCGCTCTTGGCTTCTACCTTGATATCTCCTCTATAGCCATAAGGTACATAGAAATTCAGGTAACGTCCTTCTGTACCGACCATAGATTTGTCCTTTTCTTGACCTAGGAAATTGATAGTCTGATCTTGACCATTGAGACTGACCGTCCACTCGATTTTCTCAGTTTTTGGCAAATCCAAGACTTTGATATCCACTTCATGGCCATTATTAAATCGAAGAATTTTGCCATCTTGATACCAAACGCCACCCTTAATAACCCATTCTTCTTCCAATTCGAATGCCTTTCCTGAATGAGGGAAAGCTAGTAAAGCTAAACCTGCTAGAGACAAACCAAATAGTGTGATTTTTTTTGATACTTTCATTTTCTTAACTCCTTATTTTTGAAATAAAACAAATTGACTGTTTTCTGGATAAACTGATACATGTTGCTCCTTATTACTGCTTGATGCAGCTTCAAGGACTAGAGGATAAGAGTATTGATACAGTTCCTCTAAAGTGATTTTTCCGTTAGTATTGGTGTCTGCCATAGGCGAAATCATTCTATTTTGAAGTGAATCCCAACCTGTACCCATTGCCCAGTATCTGGTGGCAAGACTACCTATTCCGACTGCACTATACGATTTTTCACCTTTCCAAGAGGCACATAGTACGAGGAATTTAAAATCAAGCATTTCACCATTCTTGCTTGCTAGATTTCCTGTTGAGAATCCTGCCAAAAATGCTTGTTCATCAAATCTTTCTTCAGACTTGGAGGCAACCTTTTCATCTGATTTACCTACATCTATAATTGTTCCTGAATAGCAACAATCCAGCATAACCACAAACTTACCTTTATATTGTTTCAGTATAGATGCCAATTCCCAACCTGAAAAGGATGTTTTATCGCTACCAATGGCTATCGTCCCATCTTCTCCACCATGACAAGTAAAGTAAAGATAATTTACATCGCTTTCGCTAGAAGATTCAAACAGTTCTTGCATTTTTGCAATAATTTCAGCTTTTGTTTTATCAGGGAAACAAACAACGTTACTAAAGTTTTGATTGCTAAAAACCTTTTCCATAGCATTAACGTCTTCGATAGGTACTGCTCTCGTTGATGTTTCACCAAGAACTAAAGCACGGCGATTAATCGTTTGTCTTGCTCCACTACTAGCAAAGAAATAAGTATCATCTCCAATATTGTGCCAACCTGTCTGCATAGCACCGCTGTCAGCTAAATAATATTGTTTTCCGTCGATAGTCTGTAGGCCAGTTTGCATGACACCGCTAGTATTTAAATAGTACCAACTACCAGAAATCAAATACCAGCCTGTTTTCATAGCACCACTAGCATCTAGATAATACCAATTTCCATGCTCATTAAACCAACCTGTTTTCATCCAACCTTCACTATCAAAATAGTACCAGGTTTCATTGATCTTTTCCCACCCGTTTTTAGTGTAAGAACCGTCAGAATGTTTATACCACCAACGACCATTCGATTGAATCCAACTGCCATTGGAGTGACTATAAGCCTTGGGAGAGATAGATTCTTGAGCAGAAACTGGACTATTTACTGGTAGTGTTGCCACTAGGCTCAGTAAAGCAACTGATGACAATAAAATTTTTTTCATAATCATATTGTCCTTTCTGTTTTATTTTTGTATAATCGTATCACAAATAAAAAAACAGGTTTTATTTTTTGCAGAAATGGAAGAGGAATACTATGGAAAATTTTGGAGCAGTTTTAAAGGATATCCGTATTTCAAAAAATTTTCGTCTTAAAGATTTGGCTTGTGATAAGATTAGTGAGTCAACTATTTCTCGTTTCGAAAATGGGATTACAAAATTATCTATTGATCATTTTTACATATTGTTAAATCGCCTGGGGATATCATTTTCGGAATTTGAAGAATTAGTTCATTGCTATTATTCCAAAAAAGAATGCTTTTTTGAAGAATTAGAACATGCTGTAAACTCTTCAGATATCATTTTGTTACAAGAACTAATAAAGAAAATAGAGCTAAAACAAAAGCAGGAAAGAAGTTTATGCAATTTTCACATAAAATTGATTGCTGAACAACAGATTAATCGCCTTGTAAATCTTCCTTATAATACATCTAAATGCAATGAGATAATAAAGTATTTGCTTTCGGTAGATACTTGGATGGAGTATGAACTGAAAATTTTTTATAATTCGGTGTTTTTTATGAACACTAAAACCATAAGCTTATTATATAGAGCGGTAATCAAGAAAACACGACATTTTTTAAAAACAGATATGGGAACACATAGAGTAATTCCTTTATATTTATTTAATTTAGAATTATTATTAAAAAATAATTTGTTAAATAACGCTCAATTTTTTATAGATGATTTAGAAAATTTACTGACCAGACAAGGATATTATTTTGAAAAGAATTATTTACTCTTCCTAAAAGGTATTTATCTTATAAAAACTAATCAAATAGAGTTAGGTAAAAAAGAATGTTCTAAAGCTATGAGAATATTTAAGGAATATAATGATAGTGATACAATAAATGAATTAAACCAGAAATTTAAGCTAGATCTAACAATTTAATTGTTAAATGATATTGTTTAGAGATATAATTCCTAAAAAATTAGACAAATAATTTATCTATAAGATTTGGTTCTGTATTACACTGAGCTAAGTCTTTCTTAGTTTTAATACATTTGTTATTATATAGGCTTTTATTGATTATTTCTTGTTTTAATTCAGGGGAATAGTAACGATTCTTCCCATTTTTAACACTCTCTATTCCATAACGATCAATTCATCTTGTCACATACCTTAGCCCGAAACATCTACACAAAATCTTTTTGAAAGCTGATTAAAGATTTGTACTTGCTTTCTAAGTTCATAGATCTGAACCTTAACCTCATTTGTCAATCCCATAATAAAAATAAGGACATTCCAATTGAACTGCACCCCAAAAGTTAGACAGAAAAAATCTAACTTTTGGGGTGCAGTTCATATATAGGCGCTATTTTTTCTTGAACAAGCGGATGTAGTCCTGTTTGCTATGAATAATATCTGATACAAAGACAGCTTTTCTGTCCTCTAAAATATGATAGAATGCTAGGTAATCTCCTAAAATGATGCATCGAGTTTTGTGGGGTGGGTATATAATCCCTCCTACTCTTTCGTCAGCATCAAATCCTGCTTCTGGGAAGACTTCAAGACGCTCCAAACCATAAAGAACATTCTTAACTGTGTTTGCTCCTGCCTGTTCTGAAAAGTAGTTAGCTGAGATATAATCTTTAATACCTCTTAGCTGTTCTTGTACCGTTTCGGAGATAATGATGCTATATGCCTTCTCGTTAAATTCCAAGGTTAGCCCTCACTTCATCAAGACTGTAAGTTCTTCCATGTTCTAAATCCTCAAAGCTACGAGCAATTTCAGCACGCAACCCTGATAGAAGTTCTTCTCTTTCTTTATCTACTTGAGTTTCAAATGGCAAGGCTTTATTTTCTACAATATGTTCTAAAAACAAGTTAAAACTGGCTGTCATATCAAGATTTTGCGCTGTGATAATAGCTTTAGCTTTCTCTAACAAGTCTCTGTTAGTCTTAAAATTTACCTGTGTGTTTTTTTCTAAAACATTCATGGTAGCACCTCCTTTAGACTATTATATCACTTTGAACTATACAGGTCTAGTTACGTATAGACGATTATAGCTGGATACTAAGAGAAATCAAAAAGCACTAGGGGAAAACGCCCCAAAGTGCTTAATTTCAAGGCTTTACAGCCTATCTTATTTAATAAAATATTACAACATTTTGTTGTAGAATTCAACGACAAGTGCTTCGTTGATTTCTGGGTTGATTTCGTCACGTTCTGGCAAGCGAGTCAATGAACCTTCCAATTTTTCAGCGTCGAATGATACGAATGCTGGACGTCCAAGAGTAGCTTCTACTGCTTCAAGGATTGCCGGAACTTTCAATGATTTTTCACGAACTGAGATCACTTGACCTGGAGTTACGCGGTATGATGGGATATCAACGCGTTTTCCGTCAACAAGGATGTGACCGTGGTTTACGAACTGACGAGCTTGACGACGAGTAGTCGCAAGACCAAGACGGTAAACAACGTTATCTAAACGACGTTCCAAAAGAAGCATGAAGTTGAAACCTAGGATTCCGCCTTTGATTTTTGTAGCTTGTACGAACAAGTTACGGAATTGTTTTTCACCTACACCGTAAGTGAAACGAAGTTTTTGTTTTTCAGCCAATTGCAAACCGTATTCTGACAATTTAGAACGGTTGTTTGGTCCGTGTTGTCCTGGTACGTAGTTACGACGTGCCAATTCTTTACCTGTACCTGTAAGTGAAAGGCCAAGGCGACGAGATTGTTTCCAAGATGGTCCTGTATAACGTGACATGTGAATGTCCTCCTGATATAAATAATATTTCGGTGGAAATAGTCACTTAGAAAGCCCTGATTCGTGCAGATGCCCTTCGCCTAAACAGCCAAGGTTACTTATCATAAGACACCTGTTGACGAGCTTCATGCTTTCCTGCTGATATTTCACACAAAATCTATTTTACCATGAATAGCTGGATTTGTAAAGGGGTTTTAGGCTTTATTTTCACTACCAGAGAGATTAAGAAGGAGGGTAAAGGTACTTCCTAGACCGTACTGGCTGCTGACTGTGATTTCCCCACCCAATTGATGAGCCAATTCACGCGCAATCGCAAGACCAAGACCATGCCCACCTGTTTTCATGTTACGCGAAGTTTCGACACGATAAAGGCGTTTGAAAATATTCTCCAAATCCTCTGGGGCAATGCCCTGCCCCTCATCGGTCACACTGATTGAAAGCTGGTTCTTCTCCAGCTTAGCCACCACTTCCAGCTTGGTTCCTGGAGCAGAGTATTTAAAAGCGTTATTGAGCAGATTCACCAAGATACGAGAAAGCTTAGCATAATCTCCTTCAGTCCGGGCAGACTCTGGGATTACCTGCAAGTGGACATCTCTTCTCTCCTGCTCAATCAAAAACTGAAATTCACTCATGCACTCAATCAAGAGCTGATCCAGAAAAATGCTGTCTTTGCTGGTCGTTTCCATCTGATTTCTAGCTGTATTTAGAGTCAAAAAATTCAACTCTTCAACCAGTTTATTGAGTCTTTCCGTCTGACGCCCAATGGTTGCTAGATAATGAGCTTGCTCCGACTCCTTGATAACCCCATCCAAAATCCCTTCTACCGTCGCTTGGATTGAAGTGATAGGAGTCTTGATATCATGCGACAACTGGGCAATCATCAAGCCCTTTTCTCGTTCGCTTTCTTCCAAGGAATCAAAGCTTGCCTGCAAATCATGGGACATTTCATTAAAAGCTTGGCCTAATTGTTGAAATTCTAAAGGGCCTTGAACCTCCAAATTTGAAGGAAAATCCTTGTCCGCTACCCGCCTGGCATGCTCCTTGAGTTTGCCCAACGACGTAAAGACCGGCGATAGGAGAAAGAGACTAATCCCAGCACCGACAAGGCTGGCAACGATGGTCATCCCAAGCAAAAAGTAAATCTCGCCTTTCGCAATCAGCATTTTTTGAACAGCCCAAAAAACAACCAAAATGGTTAAGAGGGTTGAAATAATATATCCAACCAAAATATAACTTTTTAGTTTCATGTTTGTCCTCTCGGTTTCTCTATCTTATATCCCAACCCCCAAACTGTCTTAATAGTGGGCGTTTGGTCACTACTATATTTTGCCAACTCCTGTCGAAGAGCATGGATATGCACATTCAAGGTATTGGTGTCATCCACATAGTCTTCTTGCCAGACTTTTTCATAGAGGTCTGTCTTGGAGAAAACTCGCTCTGGATTGCTAGCTAAAATCCACAGCAATTCAAATGATTTAACAGTTAAATCCAGCATTTCTTCTCCTATTTGAACTTCATGGCTACTATGATTCATTTTTAGATTGCCAAGGGAAATCAGCTCTGTTTCGCCCCCACGATGAAGGCGGCGCAAAATATTATGGACACGCAAAACCAGCTCACGTGGGCTAAAAGGCTTAGCAATAAAATCATCTGCTCCCAAGCTCAGGCCGTAAATCTTGTCCTGTTCACTGGTCTTAGCAGTAATAAATAGGAAAGGCTGCTCTGGTGATAAGTATTGAACCTCACTGATTAAATCATAACCATCCATCCGAGGCATCATGACGTCTGTGATAATCAAATCAATCGGTTTTTTCTTGAACAGCTCTAACGCTTCCAGTCCATCATGGGCTACCAAGACCTGATAACCTGCCTGAATTAAGTATCTCTGATGAATATCTGTGATTTCTACCTCGTCGTCAACGAGTAAAATTGTCTTTCCCATCTGTCTCTCCTTTGATAAAAACAGTGCTATACTGCTTTAAGTATAACACTATTTTTATTGTTTTACGATGATTTTAATCTGCTATTGAAAGAAAGTCCTGATAGCTGATTGAGTTGGTAAACTAGCCTTAGTCAGCCCACTATCCATCATTTATTTCCTTAGCTGATTAGTTTTCTTCTTTTTTGTTTTTCAAACCTAGACCACCGAGTAAACCTGCAAGTGCAAGCCCAAGGAAACCAATACTTGCCATTGATGTTTGAGCTTCACCAGTATTTGGTAGCATAGCTTTATCATCTGACATCATCTTGTCTGACATCATCTTGTCTGACATCATCGTATCAGACATCTTGTTAGCAGAAGCAGCCATATTTTCACCTGCCATCGTATTGGTAGAGCTTGTCATGGTGTCAGCAGGCATGCTATCTGTAGTACTTGGAGCTGGAGTCTCAGTCTTCATACCTGATTTTTCCATTTGGTCATTTGCTGGCATTGCTTTATCAGTCTCTTTGGCTGGTGCCATCATGTCCTTATGGTCAGCAGCTGTTTGATGAGTCGCACCTGTAGCAGGATTGTGATTCATCGGAGTCACGCCAGAACCAGAGTTAGAAGATGAGAATGAAGCATTTGCTGTGTCTGATGTTTCTTTAACATTTATCTTAATAGTAACTTTTTTAGCTGCTACGACATTTGTCAAATCTGCTTTACCATCTTTGTTGCCATAGACATTGACTGTAGCGCTGTAGGTTTTAGTGCCGTTTGCTCGGAACTGGTCAATGAGTTCTTGTTTTTCTTTGCCAGCCACGTTTCCGTCCAAGGCTACTTGATAGAAGTATTGCCCTTTGGTCTTCACGTTTTCGCCTAGTGGAGATAGGGCTGGGTTTTTAGCGTCGCCGTTATCTGACCATGGAGCCTTGTCAGATGCCTTAAGCAAGAGACGAGTCAACATGCCATCACCTGCGAAGAGTTCGTATGGAATCACATGGTTAACACCAGCTGTGAATGGACCGTCACCCTTGGCTTGTTCTAGGTAGGCTGCTGGAACATCGATACTGTCTTTAACGTTGTCTGCAACGGCTTTTTGAACTGTTTCTTTAGAAATTAAACCGTTTATGTTAATAGTGACTTGTTTAGTTGCTACGACATTTGTCAAATCTGCTTTACCATCTTTGTTACCATAGACATTGACTGTAGCGCTGTAGGTTTTAGTGCCGTTTGCTCGGAACTGGTCGATGAGTTCTTGTTTTTCTTTGCCAGCCACGTTTCCGTCCAAGGCTACTTGATAGAAGTATTGACCTTTGGTCTTCACGTTTTCGCCTAGTGGAGATAGGGCTGGGTTTTTAGCGTCGCCGTTATCTGACCATGGAGCCTTGTCAGATGCCTTAAGCAAGAGACGAGTCAACATGCCATCACCTGCGAATAGTTCGTATGGAATCACATGGTTGACACCTGCTGTGAATGGACCTTCACCCTTGGCTTTTTCTAGATAGGCTGCTGGAACATCGATACTGTCTTTAACGTTGTCTGCAACGGCTTTTTGAACTGTTTCTTTAGAAATTAAACCGTTTATGTTAATAGTGACTTGTTTAGTTGCTACGACATTTGTCAAATCTGCTTTACCATCTTTGTTACCATAGACATTGACTATAGCGCTGTAGGTTTTAGTGCCGTTTGCTCGGAACTGGTCGATGAGTTCTTGTTTTTCTTTGCCAGCCACGTTTCCGTCCAAGGCTACTTGATAGAAGTATTGACCTTTGGTCTTCACGTTTTCGCCTAGTGGAGATAGGGCTGGGTTTTTAGCGTCGCCGTTATCTGACCATGGAGCCTTGTCAGATGCCTTAAGCAAGAGACGAGTCAACATGCCATCACCTGCGAAGAGTTCGTATGGAATCACATGGTTAACACCAGCTGTGAATGGACCGTCACCCTTGGCTTGTTCTAGGTAGGCTGCTGGAACATCGATACTGTCTTTGATGTTGTTTTTAACTGCAGATTTGACATCGCTTCTTGTTACAAGACCGTTCAAGGTAATATTGACTTTACGTTCCTTGACAACCTTATTCAAATTTGGTTTATCACCGGCTGCTTCATAGACAGTCAGGGTAGCTTCATAGGTATTTGTACCATTAGTACGAAGTGTATCTAATAAATCCTGATCTTGCTTACCTGTAGTGTTACCATTCAAAGATACTTGATAGTAATACTTGCCATCAGGTAAATTTTTCACTGGTGGAATTTTTTCATTTTTATCCTTACCATTATCTGACCATGGAGCCTTGTCAGATGCTTTGAGCAAGAGACGAGTCAACATACCATCTCCTGCGAAAAGTTCATATTTAAGCGGTTTGTTTACACCAGCCAAGAAAGGACCGGAAGCTTTGGCTTGTTCTAGATAGCCCGCTGGGACATCGATACTGTCTTTAACATCCTCATCGACAGCTTTTTTAATATCTTCTGGACTTGCTTGTTTCCCATCCACATCAGCTGTATCTACAGCTTCTTTTAAGACATCTGCTAGCTCTGAATTTTCTTGAGCTTCTTCACCTTTTTCAAAAAGTGTATCCAGACGAGAAGGGCTTGTCTCCTCGCTCACTTCAGTTACTTCTGTAGGTGTAGAAAGTGAGTTCGTATTTCCAGCAACGACCTCAGGTTTCGCTTGAGCAAGAACAGTATCTCCCTGAGTTTCTGCTAAGTCACCCTCTTTCGTTCCCGATGTCTCTTCAGGTACAACTTGAGCAGGGGTCGGATTGACCCCATCGGCACGTACAGAACTTGGCTGACCAACTAGGACAAAGAAGCCACTAGCCACAACAACTGAGGCAACACCGACACTGAGACGGCGAATAGACCAACGAGTATATCTTTGATTTGGATTGAATTTCATAGGGTTCTCCTTAGAGTTTTTCTTTATTTGATGACTCTAGTATAATATCCTAAAATTAAAAAGGACTAAGAAAAAGTTAAAATTTTTCTTAAATCCCTCTTATAAAATACTTATATCAATTAAATCCATAAACAGATTTGGTGATTTGATAGACGACATTGGACAGTTTGCGAGCTGGCAAGACTGAATGTTTGGTCAAACGGCTAAGCATGGTCTTACGGATAGCCTGAAAAACCTCTGGATTTTCCTGCTGAATATAGGTCCACAGCTCCCGTTTTTTTGCCAAATGCTCTGCTGTACCTGCTCGATTGAGCAAGGCACTGGAAATCACCGTCGTAATCTCGATATGATTCAGCAGATATTCTCGCATTTTGGGGTGGCTCACTTGGGATAAATCAAGCTGGTCTACCAAGAGTCGATTGACTTTAAGTTGCTGGTCAATGCGCTTAATCATCACTTGCTCATTGACAGACTGGTCCTCACGCCCAATCAAATAACGATAGAAATCGACAGGCAGATAGTACATGGTCTTGACCTGCTGAAGAGGGGTAAAGACAAAGAGATTATCGACATAAAAAGTATGCTCAGGCAGTTGGAACTGGCTAGCACGCAACAAATCTGTCCGATAAATCAGCGAGTGCATCATGATATACTGGCCTTTGGAGAAATTTCCGACCTGGTCCCAGCCAAAAATCTGCCGAACAGGCAAGACTGACTCGTAGCTCATACTCTTCTTACGAGACTGACCTTCCTTTTCGTAAACAAAATTAGTCACAAAGGCGTCAACCTCTTGACCCTTACTCTCAAGTTCCTGCAAGGTTTCAAGAGTTTTCAAGTAGGCACGGGGATCCACCCAGTCATCACTGTCAACTACTTTAAAATAGCGCCCAGAAGCCTCTACCAAGCCACGATTGACCGCACCGCCATGGCCCTTATTTTCCTGATAAATGGCTCTAACGATGTTAGGATACTTGTCGGCTAAACGCTCAGCGATTTCCTGAGTCTGGTCCTGAGACCCATCATTGATAATCAAAATCTCAACTTGCTCACCACCAATCACTAGCGACTCCACACAGTAATGAAGATAGGCTGCAGCATTATAGCTAGGAATGGCGATAGACAATAACTTCATAATCTACTCCTTTAGGGGACTGATTTTTCTTACTCAATGAAAATCAAANNTGAGGTTGCAGATAGAACTAACGAAGTCAGTTACCTATACCTACGGCAAGGTGACGTTGACGTGGTTTAAATTTGACTTTCGAAGAGTATTACTCTCTCTTGTCACTGCTTTCTATTCTACCATAAAGTCCAGCCTTTGAAGAACTTTTACTAGAATACAAGGCTTCTGTCTCTATTTACCATCTTAAGCATCAAAAAAGAGGGAAGCTCCCTCTTTTACAAATTCAATGCTGCTAGGGTATCCAAATACTGGTTGTTGATGACCGCCAAAATATAGGTATCTGCCTTCAAGAGGTCATCTGGTCCAAATTCAACATCCAATGGGGAATTTTCCTGCTCTCGGAAGCCCAAAATATTCAGATTATATTTGTCACGGAGGTCTAATTTACTCAGACTTTGACCTGCCCAAGACTGAGGAATTTTCATCTCCACAATAGAGACATTTTTATCCAACTGAAAGACACCAACACTATTATGGAAAAGAATGGTATGTGCTAGAGACTGCCCCATTTCATACTCTGGCGAGACAACCGAGTCAGCTCCAATCTTTTCTAGCACTTTCTTAGCAGTCTGACTTTTGACCTTAGCAATAACAGTCGGTACCCCCAAACTCTTACAGTGCATAACCGCAAGCACACTCGACTCCAGATTTCCACCTGTCGCGACGACAACGGTATCGCAGGTATCAATCCCTGCTGATCTCAATAATTCTTCATCTGTGATGTCACCAATCACTCCACGCGCCAAAACTGGCTCAAACTGATTGATGCGCTCTGCGTGGTCATCAATAGCGATAATATTCATATCCTGCTTGGCTAGGGCAGCTAGGACACTGCTCCCAAAAATTCCCAATCCTAAAATTCCAATCGTACGATCTGACATTCTCTTTCCTTTCTTAACCAATACTAATATCTGCTTTCATATAGTGAATCATATCTTTCTTTTCTGGATGGTAATCTGCCAAGCTAACAAACAAGGTCAAGGGACCAATTCGTCCCATAAACATAAGTGGCATGATAACACTGAGAGCCAATTTCCCAAGATCAGAAGTCAAATTTGCCGTTACACCAACTGTACTAAGAGCTGAAATGGTTTCAAATATGAGGTGGATAAAGGGAGGATTGCCTTTGGCTGTCATCCCTAGCAGGATCAATCCTACCAAGAAGCTCATCAAAAAGATAATAAAGACACTAAAGGATTTTTGAACCGTTCGCGGCGCAATCGTTCGTCTCGCAACATTGGCATGAGGCAAGCCCAAAAGCTCACTTCGAGCAAAGACCAAGAGGACAAAAAATGTCGTAATCTTGAGCCCCCCAGCCGTTCCCCCAGGTGCCCCACCTAGAAACATCTGTAAGATATAAATCAAAAGAGTCACAGGATGAGCCTGAGTATAATCTATCGTAGAAAAGCCTGCTGTTCGCATCGTCACTGTTTGAAAAAAGCTAACTAAAACCTTATCGGCAACAGGGAGATTGCCAATCGTTCCAGCATTGTTCCACTCAAGAAAGAGAGTAGTTGCCGTTCCAAATAACAACAAACCTAGAGTCAATAATAGTACAAGCTTCGTATGAAAGTGCAGGCGCCCTTTTTTCTTTCTTCCTACATGACCAGCCAAATCAAACCAGACCATAAAGCCAAAACCACCTGTAATAATTAAGCCTGCAATCACCAGATTGACCAGTAAATCGGTCTGAAAAGCAAATAAACTGGTGCTCCCCAAATTATCAAAACCGGCATTACAGAAGGCGGATATAGCTAGAAAAATGGAACTAAAAAGACCGCGCCCCCAGCCAAGTTGTGGAACAAAACGAAAACTGAGGAATAGAGCTCCCAAACCCTCAACTAGAAAAGTTGTGAGAAAAATAGAATGGACAAACTTTCTCAAAGATCGAGTTTCTCCATAACTAAAACTATCCTGAATAGTTGCACGGCTACGAAGACTAAGCTTTTGCTTGCTCTGGATATAGAAAACCCCAATAAAGGTCATGAGCCCTAGACCACCGATCTGAATCAAGAGCAAACAGATTATTTGACCCCAGATATTATATGTGTGAGCTACTGGAAGGGTTGAAAGACCTGTCACACAGACTGCAGAGACAGCAGTGAAAAGATGATCAAAATAAGTCGCTCGTGAGCTTTCAACTTGGACAAAGGGCAAGCTCAAAAGAAGAGAGCCTAGTAAAATGACCAAGGCAAAACTCAAAAAAATACGACGGGCTGGCGATAAACGAGATAAGCCTAGCTCTATTTTTTCCTTAGATAATTTGAATAACATGTTTCCATTGTACCATAAAACAGAAGAAATATCTCAAATAGGAATGGACAAAACATCGCGTACGCTTATCCTAAAAAAGAGGTTATCCAAACTCGTCCATTTCTAGAAACGTCTAAAAACTACCGACTTCCTATTTTATTCGGCAAAAAATAATCATCAATCAAGCTTTTAAAGTTCTCCTTCACTAAGATAAGAAACTGCCGAGAAAAGCGACTAAAGTTGCACAACACTTGCTAAACTCAGTTCTAACGCCTTCTCAAAAGCTTCCGATCCCCAGTCACGACTATCGTACTGGTCCAAGTCTGCTAAGGAATCAGCTGTGAACAACAATTCTCCCCAGAGAACCCCACGCAGTTGGGCTACTGCCACAAGCGCAGAACACTCCATCTCCACAACAGCACAGCCCTCTTCCTTACGATAAGCCACCTTTTCAGCCGTTTCTCGGTAAAAACCGTCTGTCGTCCAGGTCATGACTTCTTCATAGGGAATCCCTCTGACTTCCAAAACTTGCTCAATGGCAGCAATAGCCTCTGGCTGAATTTCCATATAACGGGAAGGTCCCACATAGTGATAACTAGCTCCTTCATCTCGTAGAGCACGAACAGGGACTAGAAAGGCATTTTCCTCTATATCGGCTAGCACACCACAGGTACCTGTGGAAATAATCTGCTCCACACCATAGCCAATCAACCAATCCATAAACTGGGATGCTGGAGCTGAACCGACAGGAGCCTGAGCCAGACAGACCTCCTCACCCTTGTAGTTGATGACATAGACTGGATAGGTCTTGGTGGCAGAAACAAATTCGCCGACACAGTTGGCTCCTACTTCCCTCGCATAGCGGTCAATCTCCTCACCTAAGAAAGCATAGACACACTGCTTTGGCAACTGTAAATCCAACCCCTCGTGATTGGGCATGATAACCGCCTGAGGATTATCATCAAACTCTAAAATGGGAATCGCATGTTTCTGAATCATAACCCACCTCCTCTAATTTTGTACTATTGTACCAAAAACTGACAAAGTGTCAAGGAGGAAGCTGATGAACTGAGGAAAAGCTAATACTAGAATAAAAACCACTTTCTACAATTGATGCTCTGATTTTCATCACATCCTGTCTATCGAGCTAAGCAAATACGAGTCACAATTCCATCTGAGTCTGTGATTTCCAATTGGCTCGATGTCATCCATTTGATTGGTGCGTCAACTTCTTGTGCTCGTTGGGCAATCGTTAACAGTTCTTCTTTATGTGCGACTTCGATGACATAGTAGGCTAAACCTGGTAAGCCTTGCTTACGCGAATCCAGACCTTTTCCTCCCCATTCGTTAACTGCTAAATGATGATGGTAATCTCCAGCCGCAATCCAACTAGCGCTAGGCACACTGAATTTATCCTCTAGCCCTAACACCTTTTGATAAAACTGGCTGGACTTTCGACTATCCTTGACTGAAAGATGAATATGCCCCATTCTCGTACCTTCTGCCAGGATAAAGGGCTCTACTCTTTCCCCCAACTCATAAATGTCCTGCGCCGCAAGAGCCTCCGTCACTCCGATAATGCGTCCATCTTCTCGAATATCCCATGTGGAAACCGGCTTATCTCGATAGAGTTCAATGCCATTTCCCTCCAAATCTTCCAAGTAAATAGCTTCACTGTAACCATGGTCTGCACCGCCGACAAGAGGAATTTGTAAATCTGTCAGGTGTTTCAAGACATCAGCCAAAGCCTTGCGTGTGGGCAAGAGAATGGCCAAATGGTAAAGACCATAATGTTCCCTCACTTCTCCGCTCTCTTGTGCTTGAATCAGCTGTACCAAGACTTTTCCACCAAGGCCTAGAATGGACTCTGTCTCAGTTTGAGATAAGATTTCTAAACCAATAACTTGCTGATAAAAGGCTGTTTGACTGGCCAAATCCTTTACATTTAAAACTGTCTCTGCCAAATAAATGTGACTCTTGTATTCATAGGTCATAAATGGTCCTCTTTTCTCGTTGTAATTATTACAACTATTGTATAATTTCCATCAAGAAAGTCAAGCCAGATAACTCAAAAATAACACCATTTCAGGATAATATAAAGTAAATCATTTCATAATAAAACGCATATTATCAAACTTTTCATCACCTGACAATATGCGTTATTTTAATTTTAAAGACTTTTTGACCAGCTTTTTTATTTCACAACAAGTTCATAACGTGTCTTACTGGTGAAGGTTTGACCAGCTTTAAGGATGACTTGGTCTTTGAGGTCGCTGTGAATGGCATCTGGTAAAGCTTGCGCTTCAAGGGCAATCCCATTGTGCTGCACCATTGGCTGACCAGCCACAAGTACACTCTCATCCACAAAGTTTGCTGTGTAGACTACAAAGCAAGGAGCCACTGTTTTGAAGAGTAGGAAACGACCTGAGTTTTGGTCATAAAGGAAACCAGCATTGTCATGACCTGCAGGAAGGGCAAATGGATGGTCCAAACCAGACACCAGCTGAATTTGCTCATCTTCTTCTGCAAAAATATCCTTCAACAAAGCACCATTGTAGATGTGTTTAACCACATCACGATTAGCATCTGGAGTTTTGGCCGGAACACCGTCGGGAGCGATTGGGTAAATACCCTCTGTATTTAGTTGGAAGACATGACGGTCAATCGTCTGCGTGAAATCACCAGACAAGTTGAAATAGCTGTGGTTGGTTGGATTGACCAGCGTATCCTGATCGGTCATTACCTTGTAGCTGATTTCGTAAGCACCAGTTTCTTCCAAGTTGTAGCTAATCCAAATCTTGAGATTACCAGGAAATCCTCCTGTCCCATCTGTACGCTCTGTGTAGAGGGTCAAGCCATGGTCGCTCACTTCAACCAATTCAAACAAACTCGAATCCCAACTAGTTGAACCACTGTGGTTACAGTTGCTAGCATTGTTGACTTCAAGGTCATAGGTCTTGCCATTAAGCTCAAAGGTCGCGCCAGCAATACGACCTGCCACAGGACCTACGCTAGCTCCATGCTTGGGGCTATTACCTACATAGCTATCAAAGTCATCAAATCCCAAAATAACGTTGGCAAAATTTCCAGCCTTATCAGGTGTGACATAACGCAAGATAGTCGCACCATAAGTCATGACTTCAAGCTGGTAGCCACCGTCCGTCTCAAAACGATAGGCCAAGACATCCTTGCCCTCAACATTTCCAAACACACGCTCTGTGTATGCTTTCATTCTGTTCTCCTTTTACTATTTCTCTCAAGCAAACAAACCATAGAAAGCCTACTGACAATCTATGGTTTACTTGTATGATTTACAAACTCCTTTATCAATAATCTATAAACGCAGTATTACTTTTGATATTCGTGGATGATAACACCTTGTACCACACGATTTACTGTACCTGTAGGAGATGGTGTATCTGGTTTATTTTCTACCTTGAGTGAAGTCAATAGGGCAAAGAGTTGAGCATAAACGATGTAAGGGAAGACACGGTAAATATCATTCAAGACACCGCCACAACCAAGGGCCACTTCTTTGACATTTTCAAGACCAAAAGCTTGATCACTCAAAAGCACAACACGACGAGCAATCTGGTCACCAGCAACTTCACGAACCAAGTCCAAGTCGTACTTACGAGTGTAGTCTGTCCTTGTACCAAAGACCAAAACAACTGTATTGTCGTTGATAAGAGATTTTGGACCGTGACGGAAGCCAACTGGGCTTTCATACATGGTCGCAACTTGACCAGCAGTTAATTCCAAAATCTTGAGCTGAGCTTCATGAGCAAGTCCAAAGAAAGGACCAGCGCCTAGATAGATGACACGATTAAAGTCTAGGTCAACAAGTTCTTTGACATCTTCTACCTTGTCTAAAACTTTACGGGCAAGACTAGATACAACTTCAAAACGTTCAGACTTAACAGCAAATTCTGTAGGATCAAAGACCAAGAGAGCTGTCAACATCATAGACGTAAAGCTAGAAGTCATGGCAAATCCAGCATCATTAGAGGCAGCTGGTTGCAAAAGCAAGAGATTGCGGTCATCTCCATGAGCTTGAAGAGCCAACTTACCGTCCGCTGCACAAGTAATCGTCACTTGGTAAAGCTCATCCACCAAGGCCTGGGCCAAATCAACAGTTGCCACACTTTCAGGCGAGTTCCCACTACGAGCAAAAGACACAAGGACAGTTGCCACATCTTTTTTCAAATAAGTTTCTGGATTGGCAACAATATCTGTGGTCGCAATGGCATTGAAATTCCATTTGCGTTCGTCATAGACTTCCTTAAAGTAAGGTAGCAAGGTATCTCCCACATAAGCAGATGTCCCAGCACCTGTCAAGATAACCTTAATATAGTCATGTTTATCAGCGATTTCTTGTAGGAAGGCTGCAATTTCTTCACGTTTTGCTTGATAAAATTCAAAAGCTTCTCTCCATACATCAGGCTGTTGGTAGATTTCACGCGTAGTGATTTCTGCACCCAATTCGAGCAAGTCTTCTTTTGTATAATGTAGCATTGAGTTCCTCTTTTTCTATTAAATATGGGAATGGGAGTAAACTCCATTCCCATGTATATTCTATATAAAATGCTCTAACGATTTTCACGTTGTCACATGAATTGAATCGAGTTCCAACTAAAATCTGTAGGAAACTAGCCGCAGGCTG
>NZ_VMMS01000067.1:0-5175 GCF_013277315.1 Streptococcus sp. 2106 | reverse complement strand
CAGCACTTAGGGCAGCTGTTGTTCTTTCCAGTTCTAATTTAGCTTTTTTCTCAATTCCCTTGTGTAATTCCTGCTTATACTCTATAGTAGTTTTTAACTCATTTGAATCAATTAATGTTTTAATAGTTTGTAACTGATTTAAATAATCATTCTTACTAGCTTCCGTCACATTAGTGATATCATGTTCTTTTGTTTCCTCTAGTTTACTATAAATCTCTTTTAAAAGTTGTTTTGCCAATTGATTTGTACTTTGACTTATACTAAATTCTTTTCCAGAGATAGGAAGTGTATATTTCTCATCCCACGATTGATAACTTCCCCCAGCTCTATTTTGATCTGCCAAGCTAATTCTAACTTTATATTTATTCGCTCCTTTTTTCAACATAATAGGCTTACTTATAAACATCCCAGCCCTACCGTTCGGACGGTTCCTTGGTTCTGCTATCTTTTTCTCAGCTTTTTCTTTTCCTATATAGCCGACTCGGGAACTATTTTCTGATGTTGAATTATTAGGGGTAGTAGATATACGAATAGTATCTACCCCTGAACCATTACTTGCTGCAATTACATCCATATCACTGTTATGTGTAGTTCTGGACGGATCAAACACTGTACTATAAACTTTAATTTCCGCATCATTTTCTATACTAAAAACTTCAACTTTATAATTAGCCTTATGCCCTTCGTCATCACCAGTATATCCTGTTCTAAACTTAATAGTGACTGTGGAATCTATAGCACTATTATAAACTCCAAAAGTCTTTTCAATTCCGTTAAAACCAACTATATTTTTACTAATACCTGAACCTTCTCCTTTATATCTATAGTTACTATTATCAGAAACTCTCTCACTAGAATTATGCCTATTTCTAGGTTTTGCAAGTAGGAGAATATAATTACTATCTCTATCAAATGCCTGCTCAGTTAGCCAAACAGTATCATTTAAAGTTACATTAATGGTTTCCAGCGGAAAAACACCATCTTCAGTTTTCCTGGCAATTGTAAACTTCCCTCTTTCTCCATTAATTGTTACCCCTCTCCAACCACCAAATTCCATAATTTCCTTTACTTTACCAGCTAGAATTCTTTCCTCATCCCCCAGTTTATCCATATCATTAATTTTTGTGTTATTTTGAATTTCATTTGGTAATTGTTCGAGCTTTTTTTGTAACTCATCTAATCCAGCACCATCCCCTGGAGCTTCATAAGTCTGATGTGCATCTGGGTCGTCATCGGTTGCAGTCGCTGGTGGGGCAGGTGCATCACGTCTTTTACGTACTTTTGGCTTGTTGCTTGCTTCTTCTGATCTTGTACCTTCACCTTCAGATTTTGGAGAGCTAGAGTCCCCACTCACAGAGTTTTCATCCGATTGAGTCTTTGTTGTAGTTTCGCTTCTTTCAGATGAGTTGGCTTCTTCCTCTTTGGTCTCTGGATGACTTTCTTGCTTGCCTTCATCCCCTGCTTCAGTATTGGTTGCAGATCCTTGTTCCTTTGCAGCAGGAGCAGCGTAGGTTGGCTGCTGTTCCTCTGATTTTTTCTCTATTTCCGAATCCTTATCAGCTGCCACCTCCTCATTTGACTGTATGGCCTGCGCTTCCTCAGCAGATACCGCTCCACTTCCCATAAAGAGATACAGCGCCGCCACGGCTACCGAGGCCGCTCCAAAACTAACCTTACGAATCGAAAACCGCAAGCGCTTTTCTCTATCTTCATTACCTTTATAAAACATATATCATTTTGCTCCTTTTCCGATAATTATCGGTTAATATATAATGGAAGGGCAAATAAAAAGCCCCCCCTAAAATATTTGAGCATACTTTAGGTAGGTTTAACTCATTATACTCTCTTTCTTTTTATAAATCAAACATTATGAACTAAGCTTGATATCATATATCTTATCGTGGAAATATTGACTTCATTTTCTCCTGAAATTTGTTTTTTACCCAGCCTCAACATATATACGGCAAGCTGAAACCAACATTGTTTGACTTGATCGTCAAGCTTTTCACTTCACCACCTGCTAGCTGTTTTAAAAGAAAAAACGCTTGAAAAATCAGCGTTATTCTTCGTATATTATTAAAATATATGATTCTATCAGTTTTTTAGAAATATTTTATAGTTCAAGAACGATAAGCTCGAGAAACAGCTAGAGTTTCAAATTGCACTACTATCATACAAAACTCTTTGGTCCTATTTATTTTTATCACAATTTTGATTTATAGTTCTCCGAATACCTTTTAAATGTGAAAGCATTTCATTGGAGCTTTGAAAAATACATACACTGTTTTTATTCGTATGTTAACTTGATAGAATCTTTGTCTTCAAGCATTTTTTTAATGTTAACGACAGGCAATATGAAGTTTGGGAACTCATTACCCCGAGTAATCATATCAGATACGATAGGCCGAATATAGGACCAAAGAATTGCTAAACCATTCTCTTTAAGAAAAGTTTCAAAATCAATATCAAATTCTGTCTCGTCATATATAAATGAAAATTCTCCAACAATATCTACAATAAGCTCAAAAGCAGAATCATCTGAATCTATATTTCCTTGCTTTGTTATCAAGTTAACATAAGCAAGGTTTTCAGATTTTCTTATTAAAATCTGTGCAGACAATTCAGGATGTAAATTAATAGTACTATTTGTTTGGTCAAAACTAGGATTTCTTCGATAGGATACTTCATTTAAAAATAATCTTTAAATTGTAAAGAGGACATTAAGCTGCCACCTCACTATTTTCTTTTGTTGTAATTAAGTTTTCAGAATCTATTGGTAAATATGAAAAACATGACTTCTTGTTTTTTATATTATATTCAGGCATTGCATTTACTTTAGTTATAGAATTCAAATCATCAAACTCTGTTTGATGATTTAATTGAGGAGTAAAATGGATTTCATCTTTATATTTTTTAAGACTTCCTGATATATTCAAATCATAATCAAATTCATTGTTTACTGAATAAATTTTGTTGGCCTTAATATTTTCAACTAATTCTTGAAACATTGGAGAATCCATCAAAGAAAATTCTTCAGTTCCTAAAAAGTTTGACAATAAACTCATAAAAGCCTCCTTATTTATAAAATGTTTGTCATACAATTTAAATCACGGATACAAATTTCCTCTCCGTTCTTTCCGTTAATTACTGGTAAAAATGGAATAGCTGTATATGTTTTAGACTGCACGGATTCATAATTCTTCCCATGCTGAGACGCTAAATCAAGCAACAGTTCAATAATTAATCCTTGATTTTGGTTAAGAAGAGTAGCTCTATTTTTGGCTCCGCTACCTGAAATACCTGCAATCTCACGTTCAATTTGAATAGATGCCGCTTGTCGATATTCCTCTAATAAGCTTTGGTTTGCTGGGTCATCCAACATAAAAATATTGTTCATAGAGCTTAGGATGATTTTAGCATGAATTAACTCAGACCTAACCCCGGGTTTGCTTAGTTCAAATGACTTATACTTTGCGACATAAGCAGAAGCAATCGTTTTACCAGTATCTTTGTCAAAAGGTAGAAAAAAGTAAATACCATTACCCAAGTCGTTCGGATGTCTCTGTTTATGAATACCAGGTTTATATTTCTCATAAGAAAAACCAGCAGATAGAATCTTTTCTTTTATTGGTGGTGCCGTGCCACCCACTATATTGTAGCATAGAACCTCCTGATGAAGCTACTAACTGGATTATACTGTTAAAGCTTAGATAATTCAACTATTACGGGCTTTTTTGAAAACATTCTAGCGATTTCCAGAACGTAACTGAGCATTAAGACAATAACTACCTCACCTTATCATGCCAAAATTATCGGATTTTATCCAAATAAAAAGCCTATAAAGTCAGTATTTTTATTTTACGTTAAATAAAGATCACTTCAAAAAACTTTTGGGGCAAGTTTGGGGCAGAAAACCGTGATTACTCACGGACTTTTTCTATTCTTCAAGAAAACGCTTTTTTTGAAGAATAGAGTGGATTGGAACTAGAACAGTACACTGCGACTACTAAAACATTTCTAGAAATTAATTTGACTTTTCTAATCAATTTGTTCAAATCTTATTTCAATCTACTATAAAAAAACACAAGCCTAAGCCTGCGGAAACATTATCTATTCTAAATAGTCTTTTTCTGTTATGACTCTTAATCTAGTAGAATAATTCTGGAATGTTGAGAATTTAAAACGTTTAGGATCTTCAAGTTTATTTCTATCATTTATTTCCAAAGCATGGTTATAGTCTATAATTGCTTTTACCAACTTATTGATTATAGCTTTATCATTGTCCATTACTTTATAATAATCTTCGATTTTTCGAAGTCGAAAAGTAGTATTTAGCAAATAACTTTCATCTTCTAAAATCAAGGTTTTACCAATATCTAATCCTTCAACATACCCTTCTTTTGCTGAATTTCGAAGCTTATACTTCAATTGATACTTTTTAGGAATGTAACTTCTAAATGGAATCAAGAAAGTTAGCCCCTGTATTTTGACAACAGTTACCGCAAATCCCCTTCCTTTATTCATTACTTCCTTCGTCTTAAAGTCATAGTCCATCGCTTGAATAAGGTCGTAATCCTTGCACATTTTTAAATCAATTTGACCTAATTTTAACTTTTTGCTTTTCATTTCTATTCCCTAGATAAAAAGCTCACTAAAAAGTGAGCAACATTTCCAATGAGATACTTCTGTTGACGAGCGCGTCTCTCCGCCCCCTCATTGCCTCACGAAAAGGCTAGACGAATCGAAAGGAGGTGAGTTTTCCTGTTTTCAATTCTACTTATTCTTACACATTTTTTTAATTTTGTCAAACAAAAAAACGCAAGCCTAAGCCTGCGATGAGTGTAATCTATTTTGAAATTTTTAAATAAAAAAGGAGCATTTAAGCCCCTCCTTTGAAATAACGGACCCTTTGGCTGATCGGTGTACCCAGCATCTCAGATACCCTTTTGCAAGGTGTGACAGGAACCTTTCTGCCCTCAAATGTCTTTCGTTAATGTTATTCTAGCACTATCTAATTTTTTGTCAAGTTTTCTCAATCTACCAGACTTGATACGTATTAGCTACACGCTCAACAAATTTATACTCTTCGAAAATCTCTTCAAACCTCCTCAGCTTCCATCTGAAACCTCAAAACAGTGTTTTGAGCAACCTACAGCTAGCTTCCTAGTTTGCTCT
>NZ_VMMS01000066.1:0-22843 GCF_013277315.1 Streptococcus sp. 2106 | reverse complement strand
GTTGCAGATAGAGCTGACGCGGTTTGAAGAGATTTTCGCAGAGTATTAGACTTCTATTTTATCATAAATCTACCCCTTCTTGCAGTCTCTTCTCTTAAAATCTTAGCGCCAAAAAGATTCCTATCCTAGCTTACTTGCCTAACTAATCTATAAACATCGAAAAAGACTGGTTGCCCAGCCTTCTCCATCATTTTAGTCCTTTTTCAAACTTCCTGCACGAGTTTGAGTTCCTGCATAGGCAAGCAAGAGAAGAGTTCCTGCAATAGCTACAGATACACCATTAGCAATTCCCGCAACAATTCCTTGGGCAAATACTTTTTCTGCAGCTTCTTGATAAATTACAACATCTCCAAGTGGTGCCAAGACACCCCAAACAAGGGCATTTGCAAGTAGTTGAATGAGGTTAAAAATAAGAATATCTTTCCAGTCAAAGACACCATTGATCACGCGAACGTACTTTCTAAATAGCCCCACAGCTAGACCAAAGAGCCCACTAGCGATAATCCAAGTCCACCACAGACCGTAACCAGCAAGAGAGTCCTTGATTGCATGACCAATCAACCCGACAAGCAAACCGATAATCGGTCCAAAAATAATAGAAAGTAGCGCTTGTACCGCATACTGAAGCTGGATGCTTGTATTTGGAACAGGGGTCGGAATGTTGATCATCCCGATGACGACAAAGAGGGCAGCGCCAATTCCTACAGCAACAACTTGTTTAATTGATTGATTTTTCATCTATATTCTCCTATTTTATGATTCTATTTTCTTTATTTCAATGGTCCAAGATGAACCGACACCTACATTATAGGCCTTGGCAAAGGAACCTTGGTTGATAGCCAGACCTAAACGATAGAGAGAGTTGATGTAAAGGATGGGTTGCCCAATTCTCACATCTGCAAATGATTTGCCATAAACAACCTGATTTTGATAGACCAGCATATCAGCGTGATAGATGGTCACTTCAAAACGGTCACCAAATTCTGGTTCCAGTTTGTAAAATTCTTCTCGCGTAATAGAGGTCCAAAGCGAACCAAAACGCACATCCAGAATATCAATGGCTCCCTTCACCAGATGATCTTCAATAATGGTCTCTACGACTGGAAGTTCCACAATCTGATCCACACTGAGCTCTGGCCCCACTTCCTCAAAAGAAATGTGACCACTGGCCAGTTTAGCACCAGTATAGGCATAGACATCACGACCGTGGAAAGTATAAGAATGCTCTGTGTTTTGACGCCTATTAGCTACCTCAGAAATTTCACGAACGGCTACAATACCAACGTGTTTCTTGATAAAAGAAAGAGTCCCATTATCTGGCGTGACAATGTATTGATTGTTTGCAGTCTTGGCAACCACACTCTTACGTTTCGAGCCGACACCTGGATCGACAACCGATACAAAAGTCGTTCCCTCAGGCCAGTAATCCACCGTCTGAAAGAGACGGTAACTACCCTCAAAAATATTATAAGGCGTGATATCGTGCGTCAAGTGATGAATTTTTAATGTTGGAGACTCTTCTAAAGCCACTCCAATCATAGCCGATACCGCACCATCAACCAGACCAAAGTCTGATTGTAGTACCAGTAAATTATTATTCATTTTGTCTCCTTGCATACCCTTTATCATACCATATTTCAGAGAAAGGTGCTAATAGCTATTTCAATTGGTTAGGGTATAGTTTTACCTTATAGCAAATGTCCTACTAAAAGCTCTTCTTATTAGCTAGTAGGTGCATTTTTTTGAAAAAGGATATGATAGTTACATCATGAAAAAGTAGGTTTTATTATGAAAATTATCCTTGTCGGAGGGGGAAAAGTTGGTTTTGCCCTCTGTCGCTCCTTGGTTGCAGAAAAGCATGATGTTTTGCTGATTGAGCAAGACGAAGCTGTTCTCAATCATATTGTCAGTCGCTTTGATATCATTGGCATCCTTGGTAACGGGGGCGATTTTGCCATTCTTGAGCAAGCCAGCGTCCAAGATTGTGATATCTTTATCGCCCTGACTGAGCACGATGAAGTCAACATGATTGGAGCAGTTCTAGCCAAGAAAATGGGAGCTAAAGAAACTATCGTTCGGGTGCGGAACCCTGAATATTCTAACTCTTATTTCAAGGAAAAGAATATTCTCGGTTTTTCTCTTATCGTTAATCCTGAGCTCTTGGCTGCCCGTGCTATCGCCAATATCATTGACTTCCCCAACGCCCTGTCTGTCGAACGCTTTGCTGGTGGACGCGTTAGCCTCATGGAATTTGTCGTCAAGTCCACCAGCGGTCTTTGCCAAATGCCCATTTCTGATTTTCGTAAAAAATTTGGTAATGTCATTGTCTGTGCGATAGAGAGGAATCATCAAATTATCATTCCAAGCGGTGACATGACTGTACAGGATAAAGATAGAATCTTTGTCACTGGTAACCGTGTCGATATGATACTCTTCCATAATTATTTTAAATCACGCGCCGTGAAGAGCCTTCTCATCGTTGGGGCAGGTAGAATTGCCTATTATCTACTTGGTATTCTCAAAGATAGTCGTATCGATACAAAAGTCATTGAAATCAATCCTGAAATCGCTAGCTTCTTTAGCGAGAAATTCCCAAACCTCTACATCGTTCAAGGAGATGGTACCGCACAAGATATCCTGCTGGAAGAAAGTGCTCAACACTATGATGCCGTTGCGACTCTAACAGGAGTCGATGAGGAAAATCTGATTACATCTATGTTCCTTGACAGGGTAGGTGTACAGAAAAATATTACTAAGGTCAATCGTACCAGTCTCCTCGAGATTATCAATGCGCCTGATTTTTCAAGTATCATCACACCTAAAAGCATCGCTGTAGATACGATTATGCACTTTATTCGTGGTCGAGTTAATGCCCAGTATTCAGACCTTCAAGCCATGCACCATCTAGCCAATGGCCAAATCGAAACCCTGCAATTCCATATCAAGGAAGCCAATAAAATGACTGCCAAACCTCTTTCTCAACTGAAATTGAAAAAAGGGGTTCTTATTGCAGCTATCATTCGAAAGGGCAAAACGATTTTCCCAACTGGGGAGGATATGTTGGAAGTTGGAGACAAGCTCCTAGTAACAACCTTGTTGCCGAATATCACTAAGATTTATGACTTGATTGCGAGGTAAGAAATGAATAAAAGTATGATTCGCTACCTCCTTTCAAAATTACTTTTGATTGAAGCTGTTCTCCTTTTGGTTCCTGTTGCGATTGCTGTCTATTACCGTGAATCGAGCCAAGTCTTTACAGCCCTCTTTTCGACCATAGGGATTCTCGTATTGTTAGGCGGTTCAGGGAGTTTACAGAAGCCAAAAAATCAACGGATTTATGCCAAGGAGGGAGTCTTGATTGTGGCCCTCTGTTGGATCCTTTGGTCCTTCTTTGGCGCTCTCCCCTTTGTCTTTGCTGGGCAAATCCCCAGCGTTATTGATGCCTTTTTTGAAATCAGTTCTGGGTTTACAACTACTGGAGCAAGTATTTTGAACGACGTTTCGGTTCTCAGCCGTTCCCTCCTCTTCTGGCGAAGTTTTACCCACTTGATTGGAGAGATGGGAGTGCTTGTTTTTGCACTTGCTATTATGGATAATGCCAAAAATAGCCACCTAGAGGTGATGAAGGCCGAGGTTCCTGGCCCTGTTTTCGGTAAGGTTGTATCCAAACTCAAAAATACTGCCCAGATTCTCTATCTCCTTTATCTAGCTCTCTTCTCCCTCTTTGTCATCATCTATTATCTGGCTGGCATGCCACTATTTGATAGTTTTGTCATTGCTATGGGAACAGCAGGTACAGGAGGTTTTACCGTCTATAACGACGGAATTGCCCACTATGGCAGTTCACTAATTACCTATCTGGTTAGTATCGGAGTTCTGGTTTTTGGGGTAAATTTCAACCTTTACTACTACCTCATACTCCGTCGCGTCAAAGCCTTCTTTGGAGATGAAGAACTTCGGGCTTATTTGGTCATCGTACTGGTTTCTACAGCCTTGATCAGCCTTAATACCCTCTATCTCTACCCAGGATTTTCCAAGAGCTTTGAAATGGACTTCTTCCAGGTTTCCAACATCATTACAACAACTGGTTTTGGATATGGAGACATTACCAATTGCTCCCTCTTCTCCCAGTTTATCCTCCTCTTCCTCATGGCAATCGGTGGCTCTGCTGGATCAACTGCAGGTGGACTCAAGATTATTCGAGGCCTCATCCTTTCAAAAATTGCCAAAAACCAGATTTTGTCAATCCTATCCCCCCACCGTGTTTTGACTCTCCATGTGAATCAAACGGTGATTGACAAAGATACCCAGCATAAGGTTCTCAAGTACTTTGTCATCTATGCTATGATTTTGCTAGCACTTATCTTTATTGTCAGCCTAGATAGCAATGATTTTCTGATCGTGACCAGCGCTGTCTTTAGCTGTTTCAATAATATTGGGCCTATTCTAGGAACCACTTCTAGTTTCGCAATCTTTAGTCCTATCTCAAAAATCCTCCTCTCCTTTGCAATGATTGCAGGCCGCTTGGAGATTTATCCTATCTTACTTCTCTTTATGAAGAGAACTTGGTCTAAGAGATAAAATACAACCACACCTTGTGTCTTACAAAGTGTGGTGTTTTTATTTTCAAGTACCTCCCCCAACTCTACAAGTATCTTTGAATCCTGGTCAGACATTTTAGTGCCTGACTTATACTCAATGAAANNAAGCACCGCTTTGAGGTTGCAGATCAAGCTGACGTGGTTTGAAGAGATTTTCGAAGAGTACTAAAGAATTTAAGAGCCTAAAATCAAAAACCCTCAGTCGTTTGACCGAGGGTTCCTTATTTCATTATTCAAAAACTTGATTAGCTCAATGCATCCAAGGCGTCATCCATTGAAAGGACTTCGTGGAAGACACGTTGTGTCAATTCAGTTTTTTGTTCTGGAGTGAGGTATTTAGTGTTTACACAGTATCCAGAGATACGTACGATAACATCTTCACCTGACATGATCTTTTCGTAAACATCGTTCAAGTCCATAACGTTCAAGTTAACGTGTTGTCCACCGTTTTCAAAGTAACCATCAAGGATTGTTACCAAGTTATCAACTTGTTCGTCACGAGTCTTACCAAGAGCACGAGGTGATACTTGTGTAGTCAATGAGATACCGTCAGCTGCGTAACTAAAGTCAAGGCTAGAAAGTGAGTTCAAGTTTTGCAACCATCCACCTTTAGCTTTGTTAGATGGGTTAGCACCTGGTGAGAAGAATTCAAGTTTAGACAAGTTCACAGAACCATCTTCGTTGAGGTATACACCTTTGTGGACTGGTGAGTTACCAGTTTGTTTAGAGTAAGCAACGTTAGATGTGATTGTCAAAAGTGATACAGTAGCTTCTGCGTCTTTGTAAAGTTTGTGGCTACGTAGACGAGTAGTGTAAGCTTCGATCAACCATTCTGCCAATTCGTTTGAACGTGGGTCATCTTCACCCCAACGTGGGTATTCACCGATTGTTTCGTAATCGTAGATGTAGCCATTTTCATCACGGATTGGTTTAACTGTAGCGTATTTGATAGCTGACAATGTGTCAACAGTGTTGGCAAATCCACAGATACCGAATCCCATGTTCGCACGTTGTTTAGTTGGCAAGAATGCCATTTGAACAGCTTCGTAGTTGTACTTATCAGTCATGTAGTGGATGATGTTCAAAGCATCTACGTAAGTGTCAGTCAACCAGTCAAGAGATTTTTCAAAGTTAGCTTTAACTGATTCAAATTCAAGAACTTCGTCACGGATTGGTTCGATGTCAAATACTTTGTAGTCTTTGTGAACATCGTCGTAACCACCGTTCAAACCAGTAAGAAGGGCTTTCAATACGTTTACACGCGCACCGAAGTACTGGATGTTGTGGCGTTGTTCTTCATTTTCTGGGTCAAGTGGAGACACACAGCATGAGATACAGCTCATTTCACCATATCCGTCTTTAGCCATTGTTGTTACACCTTCGTATTGGATAGAAGAGTGTTTGTGGCTCATGTGCATACAGTAGCGACGGAAGTTGTATGGCAATTTATCAGTCCAAAGAACTGTCAAGTTTGGCTCTGGAGAGTTACCTATGTTATCAAGAGTGTTCAAGAAACGGTAGTCCATCTTAGTAACACGGTGACGACCGTCGTTACCCATACCAGCCATAGAAGTTGTGATGAAGGTTGGGTCACCTGAGTACAATTGATCATAAGCTTTTGTACGAGCAAATTTAACTGTACGAAGTTTCATAACGAAATCATCAACGAATTCTTGGATTTCTGATTCAGTAAATGTACCACGAGCAAGGTCACGTTCTGCAAAGATATCCAATACGATTGGCACACGACCTAGAGATGTAGCAGCACCGTTGATAACACGGCAGACAGACATGAAGGCGATGTTAACCCATTGGATAGCTTCTTTAACGTTCATCGCTGGTTTGCGAACGTCAACTCCGTAAAGGTCACCCAAGCGAACAACTTGTTGCAATGCTTGGTATTGAAGGTTGATTTCTTCACGAAGACGGATTGTTTCTTCATCGATTTCTTCAATTGCATTCCAGTCGTTTACTTTTTCTTGCATCAAGTAGTCTGCACCGTAAAGAGCAAGACGTGCGTAAACACCGATGATACGTCCGCGTGAGTATGCATCTGGAAGACCAGTTACAGTGTGTGCGTGACGAGCGCGACGAATGTTTGAAGTGTAGGCACGGAAGATACCGTCGTTAACTGTTGTTACGTATTTAGTAAAGATTTCGTGAACAGCTGGATCTGGTTCGTATCCATTTTCTTTCAAAGTAGTTTCAGCCATACGGATACCACCTTTTGGCATGAAGTTCAATTTGAAGAGTTCATCGTTTTGGATACCGAAGATAACTTCATTTTCTTTGTCGATAAATCCTGCTGGAATGTCAGCGATAGATGTTGGACGAGTGTCCATTGGGAAACGAGTTTCTTCGTAGTGTGCCTTCGTTTCTTCTACAATTTTTTTGAGGTGAAGTGAACGTTCTGTTGGTCCTGCAAGGAAGCTTTCGTCTCCATCGTAAGGTGTGTAGTTAGCTTGTACAAAGCGTGATACACTTGCTTTTTCTTTCCAATCTACGCCTTTGAAGCCTTCCCAAGCTTTGTCAAAAATATCTTGTGCTTCAACAACTGTTTTAACAACCATGTTAATGTCCTCTTTTTTCTTTCTAGTAACAACCATCTGTTACATTCATGAGTTAAGTATACCATACAGTAACCGATTTCAACAAACGAAAAATCCCTATTTTTACACTTTCTTTTCTAAAACAGTCTATATTTTACTCCAAACTGTATTATATTTTTGAAAAAATTATACCCTTTTTTCCTTTTTTCAGAAAAAAGGGTATAATAAAAGAAAATAAGCTGTAAAAAGGTGCTAGGCATGTTGATTTTCCCCTTATTAAATGATTTGTCAAGAAAAATCATCCATATTGACATGGATGCCTTTTTTGCTGCGGTAGAAATCAGGGATAATCCTAAACTCAGAGGAAAACCTGTCATTATCGGAAGCGACCCTCGGCAAACAGGTGGACGTGGTGTCGTTTCCACTTGTAGCTATGAGGCTCGAGTTTTTGGTGTCCATTCAGCCATGAGCTCCAAGAAAGCCTACGAACGTTGTCCCCAGGCCGTCTTTATCTCAGGAAATTATGAGAAATACAAATCTGTGGGACTCCAGATTCGATCTATCTTTAAGCGCTATACAGATTTGATTGAACCTATGAGCATTGACGAAGCCTATTTGGATGTGACAGAAAATAAACTCGGGATCAAGTCGGCGGTCAAAATCGCTCGTCTCATTCAAGAGGATATCTGGCAAGAACTCCATCTAACTGCTTCTGCTGGCGTTTCTTACAACAAATTCTTAGCTAAAATGGCCAGTGATTATCAAAAACCACATGGTCTGACAGTGATTCTACCTGAGCAAGCTGAGAATTTTCTCAAACAAATGGATATTTCCAAGTTTCATGGAGTAGGAAAAAAGACGGTAGAACGTCTGCATCAAATGGGTGTTTTTACTGGCGCTGACCTACTTGAAGTTCCTGAAGTGACTCTGATAGACCGTTTTGGTAGACTGGGTTATGACCTGTATCGAAAGGCTCGTGGCATCCACAATTCCCCAGTCAAATCCAATCGCATCCGTAAATCAATCGGGAAGGAGAAAACCTATGGGAAGATTCTCCGTGCTGAGGAAGACATCAAAAAAGAGCTGACTCTTCTATCAGAAAGAGTCGCTCTCAATCTACATCAGCAAGAAAAAGCTGGAAAAATTGTCATTTTGAAAATCCGCTACGAGGACTTTTCAACTCTTACTAAACGAAAAAGTCTTGCTCAAAAAACACAGGATGCTAGTCAGATAAGCCAAATAGCCCTGCAACTCTATGAAGAGTTAAGCGAGAAAGAAAGAGGTGTCCGCCTATTGGGGATTACCCTGACTGGATTTTAAAACCTTGAAGAGCTGCCCCTTCAAGGTTTTTCTTATACAAATAAACGGACAAAACTGTAAAGTAGCAAAACACTACCAAGCACGATACGGTATTTACCAAAAAGGGTAAAGTCGTGTTTTTTCACATAGCTGGTCAAAAAGCGAATAGCCACCATACTAACTGCAAAAGCTACTCCCATCGCAACCAAGAGCAAGAACAATTGCCCAAAACTCAAGAGCTGTCCTGCTTTTATAAATTTGAAAATCTTTAAGGCACTGGCTCCAAACATAACAGGAATCCCTAGATAGAAGGTAAATTCTGTCACAACTGAACGACTGGTTCCATTTAACAAACCACCGACGATTGTAGCTCCAGAACGGCTTGTCCCTGGTAAAAGGGCAAGAACTTGGAAGAGACCGATATAAAAGGCTGTCGTATAAGGAAGCTTGTCCAACTCTGTTACACTTGGCTCGATAGCACGCGCTTTATTGCGCTTTTCCAAATAGATAAAGGCAATCCCGTAGATAATCAACATGAGGGCAACTGAAACCATGTTATGGAAGTGGGTGTCAAACCAATCATCAAATTTAAAGACGCCAAGCAAAGGCAAGGTCGCAATCAAGACCTTCAACCATAGTCTCCAAGTCTTACGAACTTCCTGTTTGTCCTTAGTCGGTTTGAAAGGATTGAGCTTGTTAAAGTAAATAACCATAACCGCTAAAATAGCACCAAGTTGAATCACAACATTAAACATGGACATAAAGGCTTCACTTTGATTTTGGTATTGGATAAATTCCTCTGCTAAAATCAAGTGACCTGTACTGGAAATCGGCAACCATTCCGTAATTCCTTCAACAATCCCGAAGAAGATAGATTTTAAAATTTCAATAAGATACATAGACTACTCCTTTTTTCTATCTTCCATTATAGCATACTTTTTCAGTCTGTGGCAGTTCTCTTTAAAAGGCGCCTATACTGCCACCGCCTCCGCCTCCAGAGAAGCCACCGCCAGAACTTCCACTTCCAGAAGATACGGAGTAGGTGCTTGCTGTATTTGCGACACTAGCATAATGGCTCATTTGCGCGCTTGAATGATAAAACATACTATGCCAGCCATAAGTCACATAGAGGTTGATATCTGGATTTTCTACTTGGATGTGATGAACCTTCATCAAATGACTAACCTTGTCCGCATAGCCAAATAAGGTCGCATAGACCAAGAGGCGATTCCAGACCACAATACTTTCCAATTCAGCCTGATCCAATCGTGCAATCTCACGCAACATATTTTCAAAACTGGTCCAGAGATAGTAGACTTCTGCTCCTGCTTCATTTAGGACACCATCACGATTATCTAGTCGAAGCTTCCAATAATAGAAAACAGCCAACACCAAACCTAGAAAACCAAGTATTGGCAAGAGGAAGTAAAGATAGCCATAAACATCCAAACTGTACAAGAACAAACCAAATCCAATAAATAGGGGCAAGATAGTGGAGAGTCCCATACCCACTTGCAAAGCCTTTTCCCCACCAGTTAAGGGACGATAGTAATCTGGAAGCCCCCAGAAGGTAACTCGATTTCTCACTCCTTCTTGCATCTGGTTCAATACTTCTTCAAAAGAAGATTTGAGTTGACGCCCCTTTGCTTGAATCCGTTTTTCATCAGAGACTTTTGCTCTACGATAAAGACTATCAGATACCTTGTAATCCGCAAACAAATTGGAAAGAGTTTCTTCTTTTTTGCCTGAAAAAGCCAGATTTAGACAGTCTTTCTCAAAGCTTGACAAACCATCTTCTTTTACTAGCCTCAAACCAACTGCATCTCCTTCTGAAATGATAGAGACATTTCCACGGTCTATCACATCTAGCAAGGTAGCTTGAATAAGTTGGTCAAAGGTGAATTTGCCAGCCCCCTTGACCAAGGGACTCACTTCCTCCAAGGAGGTCGAGTAGACAGCCTCTGATAAAACCATAGGCTCTAATTCCATTGGTGGTTCATAGAGACGATGATTTTTGGCATATTTGACTGAAGGAGTGGTCTTTCTTCTATAGATAAAATAGAAGCAGACACTCAATAACAAGGAGATAGAAAGTATCGAAGGTAAGACCCAAGTAAGGAGTTGTTTACTTTGCTCTTTTTCTTTAACAATCGAGTCTTCTACCTTATTAAATTCTTCTAAATGATTTCCTTTCAATCCCTGATCCCTAGCGCTAGCAAAATCAGTTCGAGGCCAATAGGCATGCAATTCAACTCCACGCTTAGCCGGAAGATTGTCCAAACGAATAGTATAATCAAGGCTACTCTTTTCAATCGTTCCCTCTCTAAAAAGTTTCCCTGTATGGAAAAAGAGTTTTTCAGCTCCCTTGTCTCCCCTTACATGAAATTCAAACTTGCCAATAGCCCCTGAACTATCTGTTAAAGGTTGCCAATTTAATTCAGCAATGTCATCATATAGGAAAAGCAAATTTTTTAAGTTCCATGTAAGCTCAACTTCAACTGTGTCGCCTTCCTGGCCTGGATTATAGACTCTCACAGTATAACCATTCGCTTCTTCTGTCACTTCGCTCGTAACGTCTGCTAGTTCAGCACCATTTTTCGCAGCCTGAACCTTTGGATGAGGATCAATGTCAAATCCACTAGGCATCTTGCCAGCACGTCCAAGTCCCACGATTTGGCCCTTAAAGTCCTCCTCAAACTGATAAACTATCTTCTGTCTAAATTCTGCCGTATTGTCTGCATGAATATACAAATCCCCTTGATAAGAGTTTATCTTGAAATCAATGGCGAAAACAGAAAGTGGCAGAAGGCAAAACAAGCCAAACATCAGTAAGAAAAAAGTTTTTTTCATCAACTAAGCCCCCTTTTTATCTTTCTTATCATTATAGCATTTTTTCGTAAGTAAAGGCTTACTTATGTTGAAAAATTACGCATTTTTCGATAAAATAGGAGACAGTTATTTTTTAATAGATTAGAATAGGAGAAATCATGAGAAAAATATACTTATCTATTTTCACAAGTCTCTTGCTGATGCTAGGACTTGTCAATGTTGCTCAAGCCGATGAATATTTACGCATCGGGATGGAAGCAGCATATGCCCCCTTTAACTGGACCCAGGATGATGATAGCAATGGAGCTGTCAAAATCGATGGAACCAACCAGTATGCCAACGGATACGATGTTCAAATCGCCAAGAAAATCGCTAAGGACTTAGGTAAAGAACCTTTGGTTGTTAAAACCAAGTGGGAAGGTCTAGTCCCTGCCCTTACTTCTGGTAAGATTGACATGATTATCGCAGGTATGAGTCCTACTGCCGAGCGTAAACAAGAAATTGCCTTTTCAAGCAGTTACTACACTAGCGAACCAGTTTTGCTTATCAAAAAAGATTCTGCCTACGCAAATGCTAAATCTTTGAATGACTTTAATGGTGCGAAAATCACTTCTCAACAAGGTGTTTACCTTTATGACTTGATTTCACAAATCCCAGGTGCTAAAAAAGAAACAGCCATGGGAGACTTCGCTCAAATGCGCCAAGCTCTTGAGGCTGGTGTCATCGATGCCTATGTTTCTGAACGCCCAGAAGCTCTGACTGCCGAAGCTGCAAACTCTAAGTTCAAGATGGTCCAAGTAGAACCAGGTTTCAAAACTGGGGAAGAAGATACAGCTATCGCCATTGGACTTCGTAAAGATGACAATCGTATTAGCCAAATCAATGCCAGCATTGAAACCATTTCAAAAGACGACCAAGTTGCCTTGATGGATCGTATGATCAAGGAACAACCTGCCGAAGCTACAACAACTGAAGAGACTAGCAGTAGTTTCTTTAGCCAAGTTGCTAAAATTCTTTCTGAAAACTGGCAACAACTCTTGCGTGGTGCTGGTATCACTCTTTTAATCTCTATCGTCGGAACCATCACAGGTCTCATTATCGGTCTTGCCATTGGTGTTTTCCGTACTGCTCCTCTATCTGAAAATAAAGCCATTTATAGCCTACAAAAATTAGTTGGCTGGATCCTCAATGTCTACATTGAAATTTTCCGTGGTACGCCAATGATCGTTCAATCGATGGTTATCTACTATGGAACTGCCCAAGCTTTCGGTATCAACCTTGACCGTACACTAGCTGCTATCTTCATCGTTTCAATCAATACCGGTGCCTACATGACTGAAATCGTCCGTGGTGGTATCCTAGCAGTTGACAAGGGACAATTTGAAGCCGCGACTGCACTCGGTATGACTCATAACCAAACCATGCATAAGATTGTGCTACCTCAGGTTGTCCGTAACATCCTACCAGCAACTGGTAATGAATTTGTCATCAATATCAAAGATACATCTGTATTGAACGTTATCTCTGTTGTCGAACTTTATTTCTCAGGAAATACCGTGGCAACTCAAACCTATCAATACTTCCAGACATTTACAATCATCGCCGTGATTTACTTTGTCCTCACCTTCACCGTAACACGTATCCTACGCTTCATCGAACGCCGAATGGACATGGATACCTATACTACAGGTGCTAACCAAATGCAAACGGAGGATTTGAAATAATGACACAAGCAATCCTTGAAATTAAACACCTCAAAAAATCCTATGGACAAAACGAAGTGCTAAAAGACATTTCTCTGACTGTCCACAAGGGAGAGGTCATCTCTATCATCGGAAGCTCTGGAAGCGGGAAATCGACCTTCCTACGCTCCATCAACCTACTTGAAACACCAACTGATGGACAAATCCTTTATCATGGACAAAATGTCCTCGAAAAAGGCTATGACCTCACGCAATACCGTGAAAAGTTGGGGATGGTGTTCCAATCCTTTAACCTCTTTGAAAATCTCAACGTGCTTGAAAACACAATTGTCGCTCAGACAACTGTCCTTAAACGCGAACGCACAGAAGCTGAAAAGACTGCCAAAGAAAACCTAGAAAAAGTCGGCATGGGAGAACGCTACTGGCAAGCGAAGCCAAGACAACTCTCAGGGGGTCAAAAACAACGTGTGGCCATCGCTCGTGCCCTCTCCATGAATCCGGACGCTATTCTCTTTGATGAACCAACATCAGCTCTCGATCCAGAAATGGTTGGAGAAGTCCTCAAAATCATGCAAGATCTGGCTCAGGAAGGCTTGACCATGATTGTCGTAACCCACGAAATGGAATTCGCCCGTGATGTCTCTCACCGTGTTATCTTTATGGATAAGGGTGTGATTGCTGAAGAAGGCAAACCAGAAGATCTCTTCACCAATCCTAAAGAAGACCGTACAAAAGAATTCCTTCAACGCTATCTCAAATAAAAAGAAAAGGCTGCCTCAACCGTGCAGTCTTTTTGCTGTCCTCAAAATGAAAAGGCAGATTCTCTATCTCTACTACTTGAGGGTCAAGAATCCGCCGTTATCCAAAGATTAATCTTCAAATTTTTCATGATTTTTTTCATAGAAATCAATTAGGCCTAGGGCTGTTTCAAATGAAATATTTTTTACTTTTGCACGACCCTGCGCCAGAGCAATGATAGACATTTCACGCGCATTCGTTTCCTTAGAGATACGGTAGCCTGTGATTTTCTTATCACGAACCCAGCCAACAACTGATTCTACTTTTTCAAAGTTTGACTTAGCCATGTTTTTCTCCTATTTTCTTCTTTACAATACTTAATTGTATACGTTTTTACTACTTTTGTCAATAAAAAAACATATATTCAATAAAATAAATGACCCAGAATCTTCTTACTTCCTTTTTAAAGCCGATAATATATAGTTTTCCGCTTACTATAACCCATCAGTATGCTCCTAAAAAACAATTGCATTATTAAACTTTAAATTTGTAAAAATATTCACGTATGCTGAATACCAGTTTCTTAATAGGATAGACAGGATTTACTATTTCATTCTATCTATTCCTTTTAAATCAACAAGCCCACTAAAGATAGTCTTTCACTCCTCACTATCTCTAAATCATTCCGTTTTCTTTCTCCTTCTTTGGTTCCTTTCCTGTCCTTATCTATATCTTATCCATTTCACAACCGGTACTACTTACTTTGTACAATCTTGCATCTTCTGATTACATACCCACTTTCCAGCTAGTCATTTAAAATCAGTATCACTAGCTATTGCATGTCTAGCACTATTGTCTATCTCACGAGTTTTTCGACCAACTCACCTAGCAGTCATCTCACAAACATTGATTATTTTTTTTGATTCCTATTATATTTAGAGAAATCTCAAATTAGGGATATATACAATTGGGGATTTCAAAAAATTTCCTTATATATAGTAAGTAATTCTGCCGCCTTAATATAAACAGAATCGAAAATAATAGGTGTTATAGTGAGTTGTAGTAGAAATAGCACGATAAGCTTCCTAAAACCATAGGAATCGCCCCCTTTCTTCACTATCATTATAACACCTATACATTAGTTGTGCAAATAATATGATATTTTTTTATTAGTCCTCAGACAAGCATATTATAGAGCGTTTCATTCCCATTTAAGTTAATATAAGCTGGATCAAAACCTTCCATTCGACGAATTAAGCCTGCATAATCATGCTTATCTGCCAAAGCGATCCCAATCAATACTGGACCTGTTCCCTTACTAGCTCGCTTGATATACTCAAAACGGGTGATATCATCATTTGGCCCCAAGATATCATTTACAAACTCACGCAAAGCTCCTGGACGCTGTGGGAAATTGACCACAAAGTAATGTTTGATCCCATCATAAATCAAGGCACGCTCTTCCATTTCTGGCATACGGTTGATATCATTATTCCCTCCAGAAATGATACAACAAATGGTTTTCCCCTTGATATATTCAGCTAAAACCTCTAAAGAGGCGATACTAGCTGCTCCAGCAGGTTCTGCAACAATCCCTTGCTTAGAGTAGAGGTCAATCAAAGTTTCAGAAATCAATCCCTCATCGACACCTACCAAAGTTTGAACATGTTGACGCGTTGCTTCATAGGTCAACTGTCCTACCTTTTGCACAGCAATCCCATCCGCAAATTTGTCAATTTCTTTGAGTTTAACAGGTCCACCAGCTTCAAAAGCAGCTTTCATGGAACGCGCTCCATTAGCCTCTACCCCAATGACTTCAATTTCTGGACTTGTTTCCTTGATATAGGTAGAAACCCCGGCAATGAGACCGCCACCACCAACAGGGACCAAGACAGCATCAAAGTCAATCGATTCTTTTCGAGCTTCTTCTAAAATCTCATAAGCAACTGTTCCTTGACCCGCTTGGACATGAGTATCATCAAAGGGAGCAATAAAGGTACGATTTTCAGAGACTGTAAATTCTTGAGCTGCTTTGGCTGAGGCATCAAAGGTATCTCCAACTAGTTTAATGGTTACAAAATCCCCACCAAAAAAGCGAACCTGACCAATCTTTTGTTGCGGAGTGGTAATGGGCATAAAAATAGTAGCAGGAATTTTCATCTCATTACAAGTATAGGCAACTCCCTGCGCATGATTTCCCGCAGAAGCACAGACTACCCCACGCTCACGTTCTTCCTTGCTGAGCTGAGAAATAGCATAATAGGCACCACGAATTTTAAAGGAACGAACACGCTGGGCATTTTCTTTTTTCAAATAAATCTTAGCACCATACTTCTCCGATAAATAATGGTCGTAATCCAGTGGGGTATTCACAACCACACCATTCAAGACCTTATGAGCCTTGATAATATCTTTTGAACTTAACATATAAAACCTCTTTTTCTATAAAAAACAGTCACTAATGACTGTTTTTTTAGTTATTCATCTCCAAAAACTTCAGCAACACTTTCATGATATTTATGAGCCATACGAATTGAAAACTCTTTAGGAAGTTCATAACGATTTGTGGAAATCCAATCATATAACCATTCTGCCAAACTTTCTTCACTATCATTACGATGGAAGATAAAATAGTTTAAAACTTCTTTATATTCTACATCATTCAAATCCAGCGTGTCTACAAATTGACTACGAGAAACAAAATTAGAATCTAATTTTCTTAGTTGATCTGTCAATTCTCCCAATTGTAAATCCAACTGAAAAAATAATTTTTGCAGTTGCCTATCAGTTTCATTACATCCTGTCTTGATAGAAAACAAATTGGTAATATTCATATGATTTCAACCCCTAAATAAGTATATCTAATATCCCACGAATAGCTGAAGCTACTATTTTAAGCAAAATTCTTTGCTTTCTAATTAGTTATAGATTTTGAATGCATCATCGTCGTTTTTACCAACGAAAGGCATTGCTTTACGCAATTCTGCACCAACTTTTTCAATTTCAAGGTTAGCTGCTTGTTCACGGTAAGCAGTCAATTTTGGACGTCCAGCTTTATAGTCATTTACAAAGTCATTTGCAAATTTACCATTTTGGATGTCTGCCAAGACAGCTTTCATATTTTCTTTAACTTGCTCAGTAATCACACGTGGACCTGATACATAGTCACCGTATTCAGCAGTGTTTGAAATAGATTGACGCATTTTCTTGAATCCACCTTCATAGATCAAGTCAACGATCAATTTCATTTCGTGAAGAACTTCAAAGTAAGCCAATTCTGGAGCGTAACCTGCTTCTGTCAAGACTTCGAAACCTGCTTCGATAAGGGCAGTCAAACCACCACAAAGTACAGCTTGTTCACCAAACAAATCTTCTTCAGTTTCTTCTTTGTATGTTGTTTCAAGAAGACCTACACGAGCTGCTCCAACACCTTTACACCAGTCCATAGCAATGTTTTTCGCATTTCCTGTTGCATCTTGGTATACTGCGTAAAGAGCTGGTACACCAAATCCTTCTTCGTAAGTACGGCGTACCAAGTGCCCTGGTCCTTTAGGAGCACACATAAAGACATCTACATCCGCAGGAACTTTGATAAATTCGAAGTGAATGTTGAAACCATGAGCAAATCCAACTGCATTCCCAGCTTCCAAGTTTGGAGCGATTTCCGCTTCGTACAATTCTTGTTGGATTTCGTCTGGTGCCAAAATCATGATAACATCAGCCAATTTAGTTGCTTCTGCTACTGTGTAAGTGTCAAATCCATCTTCTTTTGCTTTGTCAAAAGATTTACCTGGACGTACACCGATGATGACATCGCGACCTGAGTCACGCAAGTTTTGAGCATGCGCATGTCCTTGTGAACCATAACCGATAACGGCGATTTTTTTACCGTCAAGTGCTGCTACTTTAACATCTTTTTCGTATTCCATTTGAACTGCCATAGTTTTTCTCTCTTTTCTATCATTTATTGCCTTTTAGGCTGGTTTAACAAATTTAAGTTGGATTTTTAGTCACGGGTAAATCCAGTTGCACCCGTTCGAGCAATATTGCGAATACCGTATGGTCGAATGACTCGTAATAGAGCTTCACTCTTTTCAGCATTTCCTGTCATCTGAATGGTAATCGAGCTTGGCGCTACGTCTACCACTGTTGCACGGAAAGGTTGAATAATCGCTAGAATCTCAGCTCGCTTCTCAGCTGGCGCTGACATCTTAACCAAAATCACCTCGCGCTCCAAATGAGGCTTGTCTGTAATATCACGAATGCGAATCACATCAATCTGACGATTGAGTTGCTTGATAATTTGCTCCACTTCATCATGAGAAGCAACATCAATAATAATGGTGATACGCGATACATTCGGATCTTCTGTTGCTCCAACAGAGATGCTTTCAATATTAACCTGACGACGAGATAAGACACCTGTAAAGCGATTGAGGACTCCTGAACGATTTTGTAGTTTTGCTGTTAACATTCTACGCATGGAACTTCACCCCCAACATCTCATGATTACTCTTACCAGCCGGTACCATTGGTAACACCTGTTCCTTACGAGAAATATCTACCTCAATTAGCATAGGAACATGCTCAGTGATGACTTCAAGGTCTTGAGCCAAGGTCTCAGGATTGTCAAACTTATAGTTTTTAATACCATAAGCCTGCGCCATCAATTGGAAATCAGGAAGGGTATCAAAGACCGACTCTGATGTTCTTCCTTCATAGAAGGATTCCTGCCACTGGCGAACCATTCCAAGTGAATGATTGTTCAGCATAACCACCTTGATTGGCACTTTGTAAATATTCAAAATAGCCAACTCCTGGTTGGTCATTTGGAAACCACCATCCCCAACAAACAAGACTACTTCCTTATCTGGGTTAGCAATTTTAGCCCCGATTGCTGCTGGAATTCCGAATCCCATGGTTCCTAAACCACCTGAAGTCACTAACTGACGTTCATTTTGGTAGGGATAATACTGGGCTGTCCACATTTGGTGTTGACCAACATCTGTTACCACAATGGCATCTCCATTCGTCAATTCACCAATGCGTTCAATAACTGCTTGCGGTTGAACCACACGCTCTTTCTTATCATAAGAACGAACACGGTTCTTGTCTTTAGTAACTTTCTCAATCCATTTCTCAGTATTGTTATGAACTGTCGGTTCTGCTAGCAACATTTGCAAGGCTTTCTTAGCATCTCCAACTACAGGAATATCTGCACTGATAATCTTGCCAATCTCGGCTGGGTCAATATCAATATGGGCAACCTTAGAATTCTTAGCAAAAGTCTTTGGATTTCCTGTCAAACGGTCATCAAAACGAGAGCCAATACTAATCATAAAGTCCGTCTCTGTCATGGCAATATTCGCTGCGAAAGAACCGTGCATCCCCCCCATTCCAAGGAAGAGTGGGTGAGTCGTTGCAATTGTTCCTTGACCTAAGAGAGTTGTTACGACTGGAATTTGATAGCGTTCTGCAAATTCATTTAATTCTGCCGCAGCCTCAGCATAACTAATTCCACCACCAGCTAACAAGACTGGCTTTTTAGCCTTGGACAATTGCTTCAAGATTTTCTTGATTTGCATATCATTTGGTTCAAGAGTCGGCTGATAGCTTGGTAGGTTCACTTCTGGTGAATAAATGAAGTCTGTTTCTAAAGCAGATACGTCTTTAGGTAGGTCAATGACGACTGGCCCTGGACGGCCTGTAGTCGCGATATGGACAGCTTCCGTGATGATACGCGGAATATCAGCTGTCTCACGAACTTGGTAATTGTACTTAGTGATTGGCATGGTAATTCCCACGATGTCTGCCTCCTGAAAGGCATCCTTCCCAATCCCTGCTCGCCCTACCTGACCTGTAAAGACCAAAAGGGGAACACTATCGCTCATGGCATCCGCAATCCCTGTAATGGCATTTGTTGCTCCCGGTCCGCTAGTAACGACGGCAACACCCAACTTTCCAGTTGATTTAGCATAACCTTCAGCTTCATGCAGACAACCTTGCTCATGGCGTCCTAGAATGTGGTGAATACCTTTAAAATTATATATCGCATCATAAAAAGGCAAGACTGCACCACCAGGATAACCAAAGATGGTATCAATTCCTAAATCACGAAGTGTTTCCAAAACTAGGTCCGAACCCGTCTTAGGAGATTCTAAACTGATTTTCTCCATTGTTCCCCTTTCTTTCCTCTTAAAAATAACTTGTTACTATCATACCATTTTTTAAAAAATTTTCAAGAGAAAAGAAGAAATTTTCTGAATTTTCTATTTTAACGTTTATTTATGAATGTTATTTTGTTTTTATTAAAAAGATACCGTTTTCATTTACTAAAAAAGAAAAAAGAACTGATTTCTCAGTCCTTCATTAATCGGCTCTTATTCCACACTAAATAGATAGGGGTAAACAGGTTGTTGACCTTGGTGGATTTCAACTTCAAGATCCTCAAATTCTTCTGCGATTTCTTGAGCGATTTCATTGGCAAGTTCTTCGCTTCCGTCTTCACCGACATAGAAGGTTACGATTTCACTGTCTTCATCCAACATATGTTTCAAAGTTTCTGCCAAGGTTTGGTGCATGTCAGGGTTTGACACGAGGATTTTCCCATCCACCATACCTAGATTATCGTTTTCATGGATTTCTAAACCATCGATCGTTGTATCACGCACGGCTGTTGTGACGCTTCCGCTAACGACATCGCTAAGAGCAGCTGTCATACGCTCTTGGTTTTCTTCAATGGACTTGCTTGAATCAAAGGCAAGAAGACTTGTCAAACCTTGAGGAAGAGTGCGAGCCTCTACCACTACTGCTGGTTGCTCCAAAACTTCTGCCGCAGATTGAGCTGCCATGAAGATATTCTTGTTATTTGGCAGGAAGATGATGTTACGGGCATTGACCTGTTCAACAGCCTTGATAAAGTCTTCTGTTGAAGGGTTCATGGTTTGACCGCCTTCGATAACATAATCCACACCTTGAGAACGGAAGATATCTGCTAGACCTTTACCAGCCACCACAGCAATCAAAGCATACTCTTTTTCTTCAGCTGGCTTGCTAACTTGGGCAGTTTCTTTCTCAATCTGTGCTTCGTGTTGGTTACGCATATTGTCAACTTTTACCTTGACCAAGCTACCATATTTTAGACCTTCTTGCATGACAAGTCCTGGATCTTCTGTATGGACATGGACTTTGACGATTTCATCATCATTGACAACGAGGAGAGAATCTCCAAGTTCATTCAAGTAGTTACGGAATTCATCGTAGTCAAAATCTTTGGCATAGGTTGGACCTTGCTTAAGAGCTACCATGATTTCAGTACAGTAACCAAAGTTGATATCCTCAGTCGCCACATGACCAGCCACAGACTTGTGGTGCTCTGCATTGATCATTTCACTCATATTGGCAGGAGTCGCTACAAAGTCCTCAGATGCAATATATTCACCAGTAAGGGCAGAAAGGAAACCTTCGTAGATAAAGACCAATCCTTGACCACCTGAGTCCACAACGCCAACTTCCTTCAATACTGGAAGCATGTCTGGCGTTTTAGTTAGAGCTGTTTTAGCACCTTCCAAGACTGCGCGCATGACTTCAACAGCATCATCTGTTTGCTCAGCTTTTTTCTTAGCACCGATAGCAGCCCCACGAGAAACTGTCAAAATCGTTCCTTCAACTGGTTTCATCACTGCCTTATAGGCAACTTCAACACCTGATTGGAAGGCAAGGGCCAAGTCTTGACCTGTTAACTCGTCTTTATCCTTGATGGCTTGTGAAAATCCACGGAAAAGCTGAGACATAATAACTCCTGAGTTCCCACGCGCACCCATCAAAAGCCCTTTAGCAAGAATGCTCGCTACCTCTCCAACTGTAGAAGCTGGCTTGTCTGCAACTTCTTTAGCTCCATTTTCGATGGTCATCCCCATGTTTGTTCCAGTATCTCCATCTGGAACAGGGAAGACGTTTAATGAATTGACATATTCAGCTTGCTTATTCAAGCGAGTTGATGCAGCCTGCACCATTTCTTGAAATAAGCTAGTAGTAATTTTTGACACGGTTATTCTCCTACAACTTTGATATTTTGAATGTAGACATTTACAGTCTGAGCAGTAATTCCAAGCTGGTTTTCCAAGCTAAAGGCAACACGCTCTTGAATGTTTTTTGACACTTCACTAATCTTTGTTCCGTAGCTTAACACGGTATACACATCAACTGCAATGCTTCCATCTTCGGCTGCCTTTACGACGACACCTTTGGAATAATTTTCCTTACCTAGAAGGGCTTGGAAATTATCTTTGAGGGCATTTTTACTAGCCATACCGACCACACCAAAAATTTCAGTTGCTGCTCCACCTACGACGGTTGCAATCACTTCATCTGTTAGTTCGATTTGACCATCTTTTGTATTAATTTTTACAGTCATCCTTTTTACCTCAACTAGTTGATACTCTATTTTATCATATTTCAGCCCAAGTGTAAAAGCAGAATACTGTATCAGCGGATATTTACTCTGCTTTTAAAATGATTTTTTCACTATGTCAAAAGAAAAAGACCCTGAGGTCTCCTTGCTTTTATTATTAAACGCGTTCAACTTTACCTGATTTCAAAGCGCGAGCTGAAGCCCAAACTTTTTTAGGTTTACCATCGATAAGAACAGTAACTTTTTGAAGGTTTGGTTTTACGGCACGTTTTGTTTGGTTCATCGCGTGTGAACGGTTGTTTCCTGATACAGTCTTACGACCTGTAAAGTAACATACTTTAGCCATTGTGTTTTCCTCCTATTAAATCTAATATAGCGGATGTGCTAGCACTACATACCGTACTATGTTATCACACTTTCTTCATTTTTGCAAGGGAATTGGAAGATTTTTTTATTTATTGTGATTCGAATGTGATATTGAAAGTTCTATAATGAAGTTAGCCACCCAGCCCTCCTAAAAATTAGATGTTTTAACTAGCTTATAGCTAGCCCTCGATTTCATTTGATAAGAGGCTTGATGCTGTTAGGCTGACAAGCCAAGGCTAAGATTAGCTTTGGTTTAGCTGACAAAACTGCTTCAAGGGTTCCTCTTGTCAAATGAAAGCTCTTCTAGGCATAAGAAAACACCTCTGTGTTATACTTGTTGTTCAA
>NZ_VMMS01000065.1:0-3208 GCF_013277315.1 Streptococcus sp. 2106 | reverse complement strand
GTCCATTCAAGGCTGCCGCAGCTGCCACTAGGTCATTCTTAGCTTGGTCAATCCCTGCTTGACTTGCACCTTCTTTAGCTGCTACAGCTTTCGCTGCCGCAAGTGCTTGATCGTAGGCAGTACGCTTAGCTTGGTCTGCATTCTGATACTTGTCAGATTCTTTCGTGCCAGATTCTTTACCAAGCTCGACATTCAACTCATCTTTTTCAGGTTTGTTTGTTTCTTCAACTGAGGTTGTCGAATTACTAGGATTACTGGACACTTCCCCAGTATTTTCGTTAGATGTATCTGGTGATACTTTCTCTGAATTCGTTGTTGATTCTTCTGCAGATTGAACTGGATTTTTTGCTCCTTGAGTTGAGGTTCCTTCTGTGGTGCCTTCATTTGGTTTTACTGGAACTTCTTCTACAGTTTTTTCTAGTTCTTGTTCTTTCGGCTTCTCGACTGGAGTTGCAGAATGAACTTCTGAAGCGTCTGTAGATTCTTCTTTAGTCTCTCCTGATTTTTCTCCTGACTTAGGAGTTGCATCTTCTCCTGAGTTTGTTGTTGATTCTTCTGCAGATTGAACTGGATTTTCTGCTCCTTGATTTGAGGTTCCTTCTGTAGTGCCTTCATTTGGTTTTACTGGAACTTCTTCTACAGTTTTTTCTGAAGTTTCATTTTTGGAGTCATTATTTTCTGGTTTATTTGACTCTCCAACTTTATTTGTATCACCTTGATTAGATTCAGTTGGTACTGTTTGGCTATTCTCTGTTGTTGCATTACCAGAATTTTCAGGTTTTGTTGAAGTTTCGTCTTTTGACTCATCTTTTTCAGGTTTGTTTGTTTCTTCTACTTCTTTTGGCTTCTCGACTGGAGTTGCATCTTCTTTCTGTTTTCCAAGATTCTCTCCGTTCTGAGAAGAATCTACGGTTGGAGGTGTAGAGTGACTTTCCACTTCTGAGTTCATATCACTAGATAATGTATCAGCTTTAGTTTCAGCGGACTCTGTAGCTACAGTTCCAACTTGTCCATCCCTAAATTCTGGAACAGCCTCATACTGTCCGTTAATCACTTGTATTTTTGATGGATTCTCTATAAAATTCGATGCAATCGTATAATCTACCTTTTGTTGATCTATTGGAGTGGCTACTGATTTCTCTTGATTACTTACCTTAGAATCAGAAGTCGTTTTTCCCTCTTTGATATATCCAATATAAGTGTAACCTGAAATATCTTTAGGAAGAGGTAATTTTTCTCCAGAGGTCAACTCATAGTCCGTATTGTAATTCAGTAAAAGATTATTTTCTAAAGCATGGGCTGATACTAGGATACCGTTTCCTATCCCTGCAACCAATACTAAATGTAATACCGTTTTATTCTTAATTTTTTTCTTGGAAACAGCAAAAACTAAAATCCCCAGAGCTGCTAAACTAGCACCAGCAACTAAGGCTTGCATCTCATTCTTGCTTCCAGTATTTGGCAATTCTCCCAGTTGATTTTGAGAATTTAACTTATAAACAAGATAATAAGTCTCATCATCATTCTCCACGTATGTCGGAATATCATATACAAGCTGCTTCTTTTCTTCTGATGATAGCTCTGACTCTGTCACATATTTGTAGTGAACACCTTTAGTCTCTTGAGCAGCCACAGATGAACTAGCTAATACAGACATAAAAAATAAACTCGAAATCGTTGCAGATACAAGTCCTACTGATAATTTTCTAAATGAAAAACGTTCTTGTTTTTCACCAAAATACTTTTCCATTATTCCTCCTTGAAATAAAATTTTAAAAATATGTAAGCCTAACTTTTTTATATTAGTGTACTATCTATAAAAAAGGGAACATACTTTAATTATACTCTTTATTTAGCAAAAAGTCTTAAAATTGAGTTGCGTTTTCATACTTTTTTTATATATAAAATACCAAGTAGTAGTTTTGCAATTCCCTATTATTTTTTGGATAAAATGTAACCTACCATGAAATTTCCACGGCAGGTGTTACTCATATCACTAATCGTTCTAAAAATGGTTTGAGGCAGTTGAGGAGAATTCCTTCTATCCAGCTTCCTTGTGCTGATGAGCGATGGTCTTCCTGCAGGCTTTTTTTTAGAAAATCTCGGACTTGTTCTGGTGCGATTTCAAATTCAAAGGCTTTCATTTTATAGAAAAAGTCGATGAGATGATCTGACAGGTATTCAGTTGAAAAGGGTACTTCACCACTTTTTCGATATTCTAATAAGAGCCTAGAAAATCGAGCTTTTTCTTCAGGAAGCTCACGAAAATAGGAATTGAGGAGCCAAGTCTGCTTCTGTTTTCTTTCAATTGGATCCTGACTGGCAATTCGTTGGTCTTTTTCCAGCTCTTTTTGGTATTGTTTGGCCTTGATAGCTCGTTCTGCTCTATTTTTACCAAAAAGAATTTTTTCCCACTTGCGTTCTTCTTGAGTCAGGGTCTCTGTAAAGCCAAAGTAATCTTGATAAGCACGCTCTGCGGGTCCCATGGCTAGAACCAGATTGTCTGCATATTGCTTGGCGATTTTATCCCTCTTCTTGCGTTCTTTCTCTGCCTGGATACGAAGTTCTTGTTCGTAGTCAATTTTCTCCTTGCCTAGCTTGACAAGGTAGAGTTGGTCATCCGATTTCCCAAGTAAAAAGGGTTTGATACACTTTTCAAGGACTTCTTCCATCCGAGCCTTTTTCTTTGGTTCCGCCTTGGTCCAACTTCCTCCCTGAAAGACTTCTAGGAAAAGCTGGTAGTCTCTCTCAGGCGCAAATTGATTGCCACGATTGGGTTTGAAAACACCTTTTTCCCAGAGCCATTTTAGAAGTCGCTCGTCAAAGTCACTTTTATTGACCTTGATTTTTTCCTTTTTCTGAGCTTTTCTGGTTAGATTTTCAACCTTTCTGAGCAGTTTTTCTTCCTCTTCCAATTGCTGGTCAAGGGACAATCGATGAAAATGACGAACACAGTCGCTACCAATTGGAAAGAGGCGTTGGCCTGTGACACCGTTAAAGAGTTCATAAGCGTATTTGATGGCATTTCCACAGACACAATTGCTACGGCCAATACCGTTAAAAATCAAGGAAACTTCATTCCATTCCTTGGTAGCTTGTTCCCAAGTATCCGCTTTCGAAGCCTGTAAAACTGCATCATACAGGGATTTTCTAACTGGAAGTGTCATGAGGTCTCCTTTCTAATACTCCATGAAAATCAAAGAGCAAA
>NZ_VMMS01000064.1:0-22953 GCF_013277315.1 Streptococcus sp. 2106 | reverse complement strand
GCTGATTGGATTTGCAGGGCTTTGCCGTCATATCAAATTGCAAGAGGAGCGTAAGGAAAAAGAAAGACGAGAAGAGCAAGAATTTGCGTCTATGATTATCCAAGGCTACAACCATGCATACGAACGTGGTAGAGAGGCACAGCGTCAAGAAATCCGCAAGAATATCCGTAGAGAGTTCAAGGGTTTCACCTACGACAACGAACCGCCTGTAGGATTGCGCCCTGAGCCTCTAGCCTTGCCAGAGCCGAAACAGTCTGCAATCAGACTTTTGTAATGATGAGGTCAGGAAATGGAAGAATTGATTGAATCGCTGGATAACCTGATTATGATTGTTAAAGAACTGGAAGGAAGGGAATCAACTTCAAGACATTTTATTACGACATGGGAAAACGATTATAAAAATCTATTACTAGTCAAAGAATACCTAACAGACTATAAAAAACTAGCTAAGGACTATCGTGATGTGGAGCTTAAAAATAAGCTGCTAAAGATTGAAAAAATGGAGCTGGAAGGCAGGTACATCTATGAGGATATGCGAATGAAGTATCGCGCTAACCGTAGGAAGTGGGGTGCTAGGTATGTCTGAAATTAAGTGGATAAAAATCACAACCGATATTTTTGACGATGAAAAGATTTGCCTGATTGATGCCTTGCCTGATCCTGATGCCATCTTAGTGATATGGTTCAAGATTTTGACACTTGCTGGAAAACATAACAGTAATGGTTTGTTGATGATGACTGATAAGGTTCACTATACAGATGAAATGTTAGCTACTATTTTTCGTAGACCATTGAATACAGTAAGAATGGCTATTGGAGTTTTTGAACAGTTTGGGATGATTGAGATTATCGATGGTATTATTAGCTTGCCAAATTGGGAAAAACATCAAAACGTTGACGGAATGGAGAAAATAAAGGAACAGACACGCAACCGTGTAGCCAAATACCGTAAAAAACAGAAAAATCTTGCTCTTGGTAACGTTACAGGTAACGTTACAGTAACGGACGGTAACGCACTAGAAGAAGATAAAGATAAGAATAAGAATAGATTAGATAAAGATAAGAATAAGAAAAGAATAACTACTACTACTAGTAGTGGTGGTCAAGAAAATATCTTAGAACTTTTTCAATCTGAGTTTCGTAGACTCTTATCTGGATTTGAAATTGAAGAAATCAACCATCTCCTAAATGAGAATGATGTGGATTTGGTGAAAGAAGCATTGAAGACTGCTATTAACTCAGGAAAGCCGAACATCAAATATATTGGTGGGATTTTAAGAAATTGGCAGATGAACAATGTTACCACTGTTGAACAGGTTCGTCAATCGGAAAAGAAGAACAAGGATAAGAAAGAAGAACAGGAGGCCAAGGACGAATGGGGGTACTAGAACTAATTGAACAATTCGAGATTGACTATTATCCGTTAAGCTACGAGAAGAAAACTCTTTTAGCAGACCAACCAATTCATCAAGTGGTTGCCTGCTTGTCTGAAATGGCTAGCTGGCATAAATGTGGAGGTCGTCTGTCATGGTAGACAATGTGTTTGAGGAGATTGCCTTATCTTATCACAGGAATACAGAACAACAAGATGAGTTTTGCGAAAAGCATAACATTCCTTTGATAAAGATATTGAGGACCGAGAGTGTTGTATGTCGCATGTGTGAATCTGAGCGGATTCATGAAGAAAATCAGGAAAGAGTGAATGAACTGGCTAATGCTGAGAATGAGCGAGAGAGGAAATACTATCTTGAAAAGTTCTCTCTTTATGATGAAGTTTTGAAAAATGCTACTTTGGACAATTTTGAAACACCAACCGAAAAAGAAGCGGAAAAGCTAGCTTTTGCAAAGAGGATTTGTCGTGAGTGGTCTGAGGGTGCTAGGAACAACATCGTGTTACAAGGAGAAGCTGGAACAGGTAAGAGCCATTTGGCTTTTGCTATGGTTAAGGCTCTATCTGAGTACACGAAAGAGATTGCTATATTTATCAATGTGACGGACTTACTGATGAAGATTAAAGCTGATTTTAGTCAGGAAGAGTTTCTGGTCAATAAGATTGCTAGCGCTAAGTTCTTGGTTTTGGATGATTTGGGCATGGAGAAGGATAGCGAATGGTCATTTACTATTCTCTACAATATCTTGAATAAGCGTTCAAATACAATCATTACCACCAATTTGACTTCTGCTGATATTCAGAAAAGATATGGCAGACCCTTTATGTCCAGACTGATGAAGGGGGTGGATAAAGACCATTTGATGGTTTTCAACGACTTGACAAACAAGCGGAAGCAATATTTTTAGAACGGAGGTGGCTGATGTTTATTTTAAAGCATGGGACACGAGAGGATAAGCCGTTTCTGATGTCCGCTGTTATCGGTGTGACTGGCTTGGATATTTCGTGTTCTGAGGAGAAGAAAGCCATGCGGTTTGTTTCTAGGGCGGCAGCCTTACAGGTTGGAAAGGCTTTGAGGGGTTCCTTTGGGAACTTTTACCCTGTCGAGGTGGAGTGATGTTAGAGCTTTACTTCGTCTACAACGGGCACTGCAAGTTTTACCTTGGGAGGTTTGACAATGTCGATGATCTCATTGAGCAGATGGAAGACCATCAGTGGGCTTTCTCGGCTATCACTCATCCAAGGTTTCAGAAGCACATTGGTCAGCGGACGACACGGTTTGACTACGGTTCTAAGGATTGTTACTATTTAGCGACTTTTTCAGGAGGAGAAGAAAATGATTGAACTTATTAAAGAATTTGGAATGGCTATTCTGTGGTTATTTCTCGGCTATTTAATCGGAGAACGTGCAGCAAGAAAGGAAAAGAAAGATGATCAATAATGTTACGTTAGTGGGGCGCTTGACGAAAGACCCTGAATTAAAATATACGCCGTCGAATGTGGCGGTTGCTACCTTTACGCTGGCGGTCAATCGGAATTTCAAGGGAGCTAACGGCGAGCGAGAGGCGGACTTTATCAACTGTATGATGTGGCGCAAGCAGGCGGAGCTATTCGCAGAATGGTGCAAGAAGGGCAATCTGGTCGGTGTGACGGGTCGCATCCAGACAAGGAACTATGAGAATCAGGAGGGGCGCAGGGTCTATCTGACTGAGGTGGTCGCAGATGGTTTTGAGCGACTTGAAAAGCGTGATGATACTGCTAACCGTTCGAATATTGAGGAACAAATGCCAGGATACGCCCTTGAGGAAGATGATTTTCCGTTTTAGTGGGAGGTAAGAAATATGGTTGGAGTAACCTATCAGGAAATTCATCTCTTTGTTGAGTTTTTGAAAAAGCAGTATGGGCAAGGGCGTCCAGACTATATTGAAGCCCTGAACGACTTAGACGGTATGGCGGAAGTCTCCTATAGAGAAGCTATTGAAAGATTTTTAGACGATGAATTACGATAAACAGGTAGTAATCGAAGGACTGAAACGTACAATTGAGCAAAATGAAGAGAAGATAATCGAGTATTCGAAACCGTGCGATGCACGCAAGAGACGGATTAGAGCGCTGGAGCGCGATTTGTTGAAGAAAAAGAATAAAGAATTGAGGAAAAAAGTGGAGGAGTTGGAAGATGAAATATAAAGTGACAGAATACCATTCAGATTTTCAAGAAGAACAGACTGGCACTTGCGAATTGTGTTTTGGTACAGCGTGGGTTGAAAATGGTTCAATAACGGTTGAAGATGAAAATGGAACTGAAACAGAAATTTATTTAACTGTTTGGGATTGGGGCGATTACGACACAATCTACATTGATAATGTGGTTAATTTCTCAGCTTGGTTGCAAGAAAGGGAAGTTGACCAAATCGTTGAAGAAACCGAACGTTGGTCGTGGTTGCATGAATTGGTAGAAAAATATAATGAGGAGTTGGAAGATGAAAGTACAGCGATTAATTAAGAAATATAAAAAACTTGAGGGTGTATGGAATGCTGAAGGAGCAGAACTAGCTCGTCAAATTTTTCTGCAAGACTTGGAACAACTAGATAAACCGCAACCAGTCAAAGTTAAGAAGTTTGTGGCTGAATGGATTGAGGAAGCTAGAAAAGCTTGTAAAGACGTGGCAGAATTATTCGAATTTGATTTCACGAACGATGAAGTTAGGAAATGGTTTATGCAAGAAAGACCATTTGATTTAGTTGCTCGTGCATGGCTTGACGGCTACGAGGTCGAGGAAGAGAAGCGGTATATTGTTAGTCTGAATAATGGGCAACCTTTGACTAAAACGCAATCAGGGAAGGTTCTTTATTTTAACCAAAATATAATTACTGGAAATTATAAATTCACCCGCAAAGAACTTGAAGAAGCTGGTTTCGGCTGGGTGTTCGATTGCCCAGGGATTGAGATTGAGGAGGTTGAGTATGATACAAACGCTTGAAGAAGGAATGAAGGATCAAAGTAAACGCATAAAAATCCCAGAAAAAATCAGACCGTTTGATGTTGGTTATCGAATAGTAAATAAACACGGTCAAGCGCTTGCCCTAAAAAACGGAGCAAGTATATTCGCTTTACCATCACTAGCTGAAAAAGCCATTAAGAAAAAGTTTAGTAAAGATGACCCAGACTTTGACATTGAAAAACATTTCGTTGAAGAGGTCGCTATTGTCAATTTAAGTAAATTTCATAGTTATTTTGAGGAGGTGGAGTGATGAGCCTTACGCTAAATAGCACAATTAGAGACTTAGTTTTGGCAATCGGAGAAGTTATCGTGGGTTCTGATGGTAAAACCACTACAGCGATACTGGAGATACCTGATCAAAGCTTTTACTTAGAGATTGAGCTTAAATTGGAGGAGGAGGTCGCAGATTGAAACGATTCATATTTAGGAGGTATAGCCAGTGGAAGTAGATAAAATTATAAAAAAAGATGTCTTGGAATTTATGGAAACAATTCCTGATAATAAAATTGATTTAATCGTAACAGACCCGCCTTATTTGATAAATTACAAAACAAATTGGAGGAAAGAAAAACATAAATTTTCAAACGTTATTGAAAATGATAACAATCCTGAATTGATAAAAGAGTATATAAAAGAGTGTTTTCGAATTTTAAAAGATGATACGGCTATTTATATATTTTGTTCGTTTGATAAAGTTGATTTTTTTAAAAAAGAAATTGAGAAATATTTCACGGTAAAAAATATTATTATTTGGAGAAAAAATAATCACACTGCTGGCGATTTGGAAGCGCAATTTGGAAAGCAGTACGAAATGATAATATTGGCGAACAAAGGACGAAAGAAATTTAATGGCGAGCGCCTAACAGATGTTTGGGATTTCAAGCGAGTCAGCTCAGATAAACTACTCCATCAAAATCAAAAACCTATCGAATTGATAAAAAGGTGCATTGTAAAACACTCAAACATTGGAGATATTGTATTCGATGGATTTATGGGAAGTGGAACGACAGCGCTGGCAGCATTAGAGCTAGATAGGCATTTTATAGGAACTGAAATAGATGACTATTATTTTGATATAGCAGAGGAGCGGATAAAAAACCATAACGCTCAATTAAGTTTATTTGATGAGGTATGAGGTGGAGTGATGGCTAGAAAGGTACAAGCAACGCTTACCAAAGATATGTATGACCATGTCGAAACCATCAAAGAATATTATGGTTATAGAAGCATATCAGAAGTGGTCAATAAAGCATTTGAAAAGTTAGTAAATGAACATACCGACAATGAAATATATAAATATTATTTGCAAAAAGTAAGAGATGGAAGAGAGGTCATAGATTGAAACGTTTTATCGCAATTTGGATTCTGCTATCTGCTGGGCTAAACATCTGGCAGATGGACAGGATTGCAGAACTAGAAAAGAAGAAGCCGATGGTTATCTACAAGGCGGATAACGCAGGCGCTGAGATTTTTGGTAAGGTCGTCGAAAAAGGACGACATGGGAAGCTATATACACTTACGATTCGTGATTACGGGGTGTTTGTGGTTACGAAGGACGTGTATGAGAAGGTGAAAGTTGGGGACGAGGTGATGATGTGAAATTATTTCTTCACGAAGATTGTATGGACGTCATGAAAAGATATCCTGACAACTATTTTGATTTAGCTATTGTAGATCCTCCATATTTTTCTGGTCCAGAAAAAAGAGAATACTATGGTCGAAAAGTCAGTCCGATTGGCGTCAATAGACTGTATGGCAAAACATCAGAGTGGAAAATTCCAAACAGAGATTATTTTGATGAACTTTTTAGAGTTTCAAAAAACCAAATTATTTGGGGTGTGAACTACTTCGACTACTCTTTTGGACCTGGCCGTATCGTTTGGGACAAAGTTAATGGCAAGTCAAGTTTCTCGGATTGTGAGATAGCGTACTGCAGTTATCATGATAGTACTCGGCTATTTCGTTTCATGTGGAATGGTATGATGCAAGGGAAGTCAATCTCTGAAGGTCATATACAACAAGGAAATAAGGCCTTAAATGAGGTTAGAATCCATCCGACACAAAAACCGATAAATCTTTATCTTTGGTTACTTCAAACTTACGCAAAAGAAGGTGATAAAATACTCGATACTCACGTCGGTTCAGCAAGCAGCTTGATTGCTTGCCAAGAATTAGGATTTGAGTATGTTGGATGCGATCTAGATAGGGACATCTTCAATATTGCTAAGCAGAGGCTTGATGTTTACGAGAAGAAAATAAAATTATTTTAGGAGTTATCATGAACACACTAGACAAAGTCAAAAAATGGTTTATAGACCGTGACCTTGAGAACGGTGGACGGCTAGATAAGCAGTCTTTGAAACTCAGTGAAGAGTTCGGTGAGTTGTGCGCAGGTTATCTCAAGAAGAATGATCAATTAACCAAGGACAGTATCGGAGATTGCGCAGTCGTGATTGTCGGTCTGGCCTTGCTGATAAAAGAGGATGTGCAGGAGATTTTTGAGGAAGTAAGTTTCATCGAAAATGAAGATGTGATGGATTCCTTTAAATGGTTAAGTGCTGAGATTAGTAGTTTTCAATTGAGGCAGGATTTAATCGGCAAGAAAATGTGTCGATATAATTTAGCGCATTCAATCGGTTATCTAAAATCAATCAGTAAATCGCTTGGTTATAGTTTTGAGGAATGTTTCGAACTGGCTTACCAAGAAATCAAAGACCGAAAAGGTCGTTGGATAGACGGCTCGTTTGTAAAAGAGGAGGATTTATAAAATGAAAAAACTAGGAATCATTATTGGGGCGGTATTTGTAATCGTTGTATCGCCATTTGTGGTTCAGTATGGATGGAATGAAATTATCACAACGATTGTCCCAGTTGGTAAAATTACAGTCTGGCAAGCATTAGGGATGGATGCACTACTATCTTTCATCTGGCCTGTGCTATCTAGCAAAAAAGAATCTGAAGAGGATTATTCATATGCTGTAAAAAGCAGTATATCAAAAATTATTACATGTGCATTTTTGATATGGTTAGCTAGTTTGTTTATTTAAGGAGGATGAGCAATGAACCCAGAAAGAACCTTTACTGGCTGATCGAGGAGATGGAGCATGAATGAGTACGCATTATATCAAGGTGAAACGTTCGTGACGATAGGAACGCTTGCGGAAATCAGCAAAGAAACAGGAATTGCTGAAAGGATGTTGAAGTATTACACTTTTGCATCTACACAAAGAAGAAATCCGAATGGTAGGGCAGTCGTAAAGATTGAGGTGGATGATGAATGATAATAAATTCGGAAATCAAATGAGATTGTGGCGAAAATCCAAAGGTCTAAAGAAAGTTGAGGCTGCTAAAATCTTTGGAGTTACCCCAGAAGCTATTTGTCATTGGGAAAGCGGAAAAGCACAGCCTCAAGATGGAGATATGTTTGTCATTTGCGAAAAATTGAATCTTGACCCTCGTATGTTTTTGAGAAAGAAGACAAATCCTTTTGCCGAAACGCTGAAAAGAAAGCGATGCGAGTTGGGATTGACTCAGAGTGAATTAGCCATTAAATTAGGGTATCGCAGAGATACGATAGCCAAGTGGGAAACAGGCAGTAGTATTTCTAAATACGCATTGGAAGATATCTGTACCTTCTTTGGGATTGAGATCCAAGAAAGGAAATAAAAGTCAATGAACAAAAGAATTAAGAAGAAGATAGCTAAACGGCAGATACAAGAAAAGCAAGAAGAATTAGAAAAACAACTACGGAAATTAAGTCCTGAAGAAATTGAAGCAATAGCTAAAATGATTAACCAGGCATTTTCTAATATTCGCAAAGCTTTCTCTCAAATGTTTGATAACTTGTTTACATTTTTAAAAAACTTGGAGGTGGAAATTGAAAAAATTGAGCGATGAAGAACTCAAAACGTTAGACAGAGAACTTTTCAAATTTCAAAACATTCAACGCACAATAGACTTAAGAAGGCTAGAATTAGAAACCAGAAACCCAGATGCTCAAAGTGGACCTACTGTGGGAATAAGCAAACCTACCGAAACTATCGCAATCAGAATCGCAGATGATCCGACTTTAAAATTTCTTGAAGGATTTAAAGGGATTATTAACAAACTCTTGAGTAATCTAGTGGATGAGGATATGGAGATTTTTAATCTACGCTGGAGATACCCTCAACTGAGATGGGAAGAAATAGCAGAACAGAAATTCATGAGCAAAGCTACAATCTATCGACGTAGAAGGATTATCCTAGAGCAGTACGCTATTTTGAAAGGTGAGCTATAAATAAACATGAGACAAAAGACATCTTGAAGTCTCACAAAAAAAGGGTTATTATGATAGCATGAACTTCTGAAACAAAACACACATCGCACTTTAGGAGTCATCCTTAATTCTAGTCAGAAAAGTTGTCCAACAGAAGTATCGTCAAGAGTCAGCAAATGCTGGCTTTTTGTTTTGGGAAAGGAGGTAGAATATGGAATTTGTATCACCGATAAAAAATAATGACGACATTCAGGCAATGAAAGATTATCTCAGAGAGTGGAATGAGATGTATTATATGCTATTCATTACAGGCCTGAATACTGGTTTGCGAGTCGGAGATATACTTACCTTGAAAGTTAAAGATGTTCAAGGCTGGCACATCAAACTAAGAGAACGGAAGACTGGCAAGCAGATAACAAGACGGATGACAAAAGAACTCAAGAAAGAAATGAGAAGATATGTCGAAGATAAACCATTCCATCATTTTCTATTCAAGAGTAGGCAAGGGAAAAATAAAGCAATCACTCGTGAGAGAGCCTATCAAATTATTCACGAGGCTGCTGAAGAGCTTGGCATTGATAATGTCGGCACACATACAATGCGTAAGATATTCGGCTATAAATATTACAACAAGACAAAGGACGTAGGGACATTACAGAAAATGTTCAATCACTCATCACCTGCAATAACCTTGAGATACATAGGGATAGAACAAGCAGAGCTTGATGATGCTTTACGGAACTTTGTCATTTAATTTTTTTTAGATATTACTTTCACATAATGAGTTAAGCATAAAGTGAAAAAAAGAAACTCTTTAAAACCTATGATTAGTAAGGGTTTGAGATTTAGAGTGAGTTTAACAAAATATAAGATATGTGAAAGTGAGGGATAAAATTGGTATAGTTGGAGGATGGAACATTGAGATTATTTCTAGGATATCTAGTTGTTTATTTTTTTACCCTAATTATTTTAGTCATTTTTTTGATCATACAAAAAGAGATGTATTAGACCTCCTTGCTGAAGGGCTGGATTTATTTTTTTACCGTTCGTTTTTCTTTTTGTATTAGTCTATGATTTGATAAATAAAAGATGAGACAAAAGACATCTTGAAGTCTCACAAAAAAAGGTTTATTATGGTAGCATAGATTTCTTGTATGAGATGGGATAGGTCAAGAGCCTGTCCTTTTGTTTTGCAAAGGAGTATATATCATGTACAACAAACCAGTCAGACAGAGCTTGAAGACAAGGAAGTGGAACAAGTTCCGTGACAAGGTCATGAGACAACACGATTACCTTTGCCAAGAAAGTCTAAGATATGGGCAGTCAGTTCCAGCTGAAATGGTTCATCATATTTACCCAGTATCTGAGTATCCGGAACTTGAGTATGTATCTTGGAATTGTTTGCCGCTGACCAACCGCAAACATAATACGTTCCATGACCGCAACAACGATAAGATAATCGGAAATGGAATTTATTGGCAGAAGAAAAGAAAAAAAGAATTTTTAAATTTTTTCAAAAACAAAAATGAAAAATGAAAAAAATTTTTTATCCCCCCCACTTCAAAAAAATTTTTTCGAAGCCTCTGGGAACCGGTGAAGGGAACTTTTTCCAAGTCGGGGGCCTTCAAACAAAAAGGGGGTAAAAACTAAGCGATTTTGACGAAAGGAGGTAGTTTTTGGCTAAACCAATTACAGCAAAGTCGATTAAGTCAAAAGTGGTCAAGCAGATGAAAGACTTGGGAACTTATCGTAAAGAGTTCGAAATGATCATTGACATTTTTGCAGGTATGTTATACCAGTATCAGAAACTTGCTCAAGATTATGCTGATATGGGTTATCCAGTAACAGACACCTACGTCAATAAGGCTGGTGCTGAAAATGAGCGCAAAGTTCCAATCTTGACAGCGATGGAAATTTTGAGGAAAGACATACTCAGCTACTCTAATCAGTTGATGATGAATCCTAAGTCGCTCGGTGAGGTAGTAGAACAAGAGGGTGAGTCAGTTCTTACTGAGGTACTGAAGTTCAAGAACGAAATCAAGAAGAATCGAGTGACTGGCAATGGGTAATCTTGATAAAGCTAAAGAATACGCTCAACACGTCTTTACTCACCGAGAAGAACATTGCGAAGAAAACATCCTTGCTGCTGAACGTTTTTTCCGTGATTTAGAAAATCCAGCGTTTGAGATGGATGAGGATATGGTGGATTTTGTTATTCACTTTATCGAGAACGTGATAGTTCATCAGCAGGGCGATGATATGTTTGCGGTATCTATCCGTAACAAGCCATTACTCTTGCAACCTTGGCAACACTTTGTAGTTGTGAACCTGTTTGGATTTTACTATAAGGGGACGAATGAGCGTAGGTTCAAAGAAGCGCTTATCATGCTTGCTCGGAAGAATGGAAAGACCTCGTTTACTGCTGCAATTGCACTTGCTTATCAGATTCTGGACACGGATAGCGGTTCAAAATGCTATATCGTTGCTAACTCAGTCAAGCAAGCGATGGAAGCTTTTGGTTTTTTAAAATTCAATGTTGAACGATGGAATGATAAGAACATTCGTATCAAGGATAATAACCAAGAGCATTCTATCGCTGCTAATTTTGGTGATGAAGGTTCTTTCTTTATCCAGGCTTTAGCGAATGATGAGAGCCGTCTGGACTCTTTGAACGGAAATGTTATCATCTTGGACGAAGCTCACACAATGAGGAACAGTAAGAAACATGGTCTTATGAAAAAAACAATGTCAGCATACCGTAACAGTATGCTTTTTGTTATCTCTACAGCTGGGGATATTCCTACCGGGTTCCTTGCTAATCGTTTGAAATACTGTCAAAAGGTGCTCAAGCAATTGGTCACTGATGATTCATTTTTCATCTTCATCTGCAAGGCTAATCAATCTGCTGATGGGGATGTAGTGGACTATCTGGACGAGAACATCCTCAAGATGGCTAATCCGTCATGGGGGGTCACGGTTTCGCTCAAGGCTCTCAAGGAAGAAGCAGAGCAGGCTATGAATGATCCTCAGACAAGAAATGAGTTTTTCAATAAGACCTTGAATATCTTTACAAACTCTATGAACGCTTATTTCAATCCGGATGAGTTTATTGCGTCGGATAGTTGTTACGATTGGAGTCTAGAAGAGCTGACACGCTTGCCGATTCGTTGGTATGGTGGTGCGGACTTGTCAAGATTACATGACTTAACAGCAGCTGCTCTCTACGGTGTCTATAATGATGGTGAGAAAGATGTTGATATCTGTATCACACATGCTTTCTTTCCTCGGATTAATGCTCAAAAGAAGGCTAACGATGATGGGATTCCACTTTTTGGCTGGCAGTCCGATGGTTGGTTGACGATGAGCAACACTCCTACCGTTCTCTATGACGATATCGTCAAATGGTTCATCAGTATGCGTGAGCGTGGATTTAAAATCCAAGCTGTGGGAATGGATAGGAAGTTTGGCCGTGAGTTTTTGGCTAAGATGAAAAAAGTTAAGTTCAAGATGATTGACCAACCTCAGTTATTTTATCTGAAATCTGAGGGGTTCAGACGGATTGAGTTCAAAGTCAAGAACAAGGAATTTTACTATCTTCATTCTGATGCTTACGAATACTGTGTGAGCAATGTTAGAGCGATTGAAAAGGTGGATGACGCTGTGCAATATGAAAAATTAGACGGAGACGGTGGTACTGCAAGGATTGACTTGTTTGATGCCAGCGTCTTTGCTTGTATACAGGCTCTTGCTAATCTTGGCAAGGGTGGCGATGTGATGAGATTCTTTGATTAGAGAGGAAGGAGGTGAGGAAACATGGGTATTTTTGAAAAGTTTTGGAAACGAAACAAGCCAAGTAAGCCAATCAACATGCTGAGTCATTCAGATTTAGGATTGTCAAACTTGATGGATTCTTATGTACCTTTAGCCAGAAATCCAGACGTGGTGACAGCGGTTAATAAGATTGCTGATTTGGTCTCTAATATGACCATCCACTTGATGGAGAATACAGATAAAGGTGATATCAGAATCCGTGATGGGCTTGCTAGAAAGATTGATATCAATCCGTGTAAACACATGACAAGGAAGTCATGGATTTTCAAGATTGTGCGCGATTTGCTTTTATATGGCGATGGGAACTCTGTCCTACATGTGGAATATGAACCTGTTACGGATTATATTTCTAATCTAAGACCATTTCCGATGAGAGAGGTTTCATTCCAAACAGATAAGGATTCCTATGTAATCTCATTTAGGGGTGAAGAATATTCCCCTGATGAAGTAGTCCACTTCGTCATCAATCCAGATCCAGATATTCCATACATTGGTACTGGTTTTAGGGTGACGTTGACAGATGTGGTTCAAAGTTTGAACATGGCTACCAAGACTAAAAAAAGCTTTATGAACGGGAAGAATATTCCTAGTCTTATCGTTAAAGTAGACTCTTCTAGTGCTGAACTAGATTCGGAGCAAGGGCGTGAGCGTATCGCTGAGAAGTATTTGAGTACTAGCAGGGTTGGCGCTCCATGGATTGTTCCAGAGGCATTGCTGGACATTCAACAGGTAAAGCCGCTTAGTCTAACGGATATCGCTCTAAATGAGTCTGTCGAATTAGATAAAAGAACAGTTGCAGGTTTATTAGGAGTACCTGCTTTTATTTTGGGCGTGGGAGAGTTCAACAAGACAGAGTATAACAACTTTGTAAATACGACTGTCATGAGTATCGCTACCACTATTACTCAAACACTAACCAGAGACTTACTTTTGTCTAGTAATCGTTACTTCAAGCTAAATCCTCGTTCACTCTTCTCTTACAACATTACAGAGTTGTCTGCTGTTGCTCAACAAATGACAAACAGTGCTGCAATGCGTCGTAATGAGTGGAGGGATTGGCTAGGGATGGCTCCTGATCCTGAGATGGAAGAGTTGATTGTTCTTGAAAACTTTCTCCCTCAGGAGAAACTAGGAGATCAAAACAAACTGAAAGGAGGTGAGGAAGAGAATGCAGAAACGGAATAGTTATCGTGCCACTCAATTTCAAACGAGAGAAGAAGACTCTGGTGATTTGATTTTGAGTGGCTACTTTATCAAGTTTGACGAGGAGACGGAATTGTGGCCAGGCTACCGTGAAGTTATTAAGCGTGCTGGAGTTGAGAAAGCTATCAAAGACGCTGATATCAGAGCTTTATTTAACCATGATGATAGTCTTGTGCTCGGTCGAACAGGCAACGGAACTCTGACTCTGGGTGTTGATGATATTGGCCTTTTCGGAGATATTATCATTAACAAGGATGATCCTCAAGCGGTTGGAACCTATGCCCGTGTCAAGCGTGGAGATGTTATCGGATGTAGCTTTGGCTTTATCCCGATAAAAATCGAAACAGAGGAACGTGAAGATGGTTCGTATCTGGACACTGTCTTAGAACTAGAAATCTTTGAAGTGAGTCCATGTACTTTCCCAGCCTATCCACAAACGGAAATTGCTGCACGACAAAAAGACTTTGAAAGTCAGAGCCGTGCGAATCGTGAAGCGCTAGATAAGCGCAAGAAAGAAATTAAGGAGAAATTTAAGCTATGAATAAGGCGTTAATCTTTGGTGCTCGTATGCGAGCAAAAGCAACTAAGGTAGTTGAGTTGGAAGAAACTATCGAAGAATTGAACAAACGTTCGGTTGTTGAGTTAGAAAAGTTGGATCGTGCTGAAACCGATGAAGAAGTTTCAGCAGTTGAAAAGACTGTAGACGGCCTTCAAAAGGAAATTGAAGAAAAAGAAGCTGAAAAAGCGCAGTTGGAAAAAGAAGTTGACGAGTTGGAAAAACAAATCGAGGAGCAAAATCGTAAAGCACCGACTCCAGGTAAAACGGAAAAACGAGGAGGAAAAACATTGGAACAACGTGAAGCATTTAACCATTACCTTCGAACAAAAGAAGCGAGTGCTGATGGTTTTAAATCTACTGAAGGTGAAGCTATCATTCCAGTTGATTTGATGCCACCGAGAGAAGCAAAACAAGACCAGACTGACTTGATTTCATTGGTAAATGTAGTCAAGGTTAAAAACGCTAGTGGTAAATGGACCTTGGTTAAATTGACAGATCAAACAATGAATACCGTGGAAGAACTGGAAGAAAATCCATCTCTGGCCAAACCAAGCTTTACAAAAGTAAACTATGATATTAAAACACGTCGTGGGCATTTGCCTGTGTCTCAAGAATTGATTGATGATGCTGACTACGATGTGATGGGCTTGGTTGCTAAACAAGCTAAGAACCAAGAACGTATCACTAAGAATAAAGAAATCGCTAAAGTTCTCAAGAAAGCTACAGCTAAAAGCGCAGCTGGTTTGGACGGATTGAAAGATATTCTCAATGTGGAATTGAAACCATACTACAATGCAACTATCGTATGTACTCAATCTATGTTCGCTGCTCTTGATAAAATCAAGGACAAGGACGGTCGCTACATGCTCCAAACAGATATCACATCTCCAACTGGCTACAAGTTTGCTGGTCGTGTTATTGTTGTTTATCCAGATGATATCATTGGAGACAGCAAGGGAGATTTGAAAGCTTTTATCGGAGATATTGGAGAATTTGCGACATTGTTTGACCGTGCGCAGACTACTGTCAAATGGCAAGATGACAAAATCTACGGTCAGTATTTGGCAACCGCTAATCGTTTTGATGTAGTGAAAGTAGACGGAGATGCAGGATTTTATGTGACCTATACAGATGCTGTTTTGTAAGGAGGTAGTAAATGGTATATAAGGTAATCCGTCCTTTTAAGGACTTACGAGACCCAAAGAAACATTGCTATAAGGTTGGGGATAATTACCCTAGAGCTAGGAACAAACTTGATAAAGAGTTTGCGGAGACTCTGCTAAATGGGGCAAATAGTGCAGGATCTATCTTTTTGATGAATGTAGAAGATAAGGATATGTCGAAAGATGACACATTAACTACAGAAGTAGAAAAGGAAGAAACAAAGGTAGTAGATGAGAAACCTGAAGAGGGAGACGAGGAGTAGTTATGGACAATGCTCAATTATTAGAATTGCTTAAGCTAAAATTGGGTATAGCAACAAAACTACGCGATAAGCCCTTGGAGAAAATCATCGAAGCTGTCAAAACAGAACTAGAAGATAACTTAGGAGTTCTACTTGACTTAGACAGCCCAGAAGACCAAATGTTTGTAGTTGATTTTGCAGCCTTTCGCTATGAGGGTGGGGTGGATATGCCACGCCACCTTTTATGGCGATTGCATAATTTGAAATTGAGGTAAGTCATGGCGTGGAACAATGAAATTACACTAATTTCTAAGATTAAAACAGGACTAGATAAATTACACCAACCTCTATTTGAAGAAAAGCGGTTGACTATTTTATGTCGCAAGCGTTCCATTACTCGTTCTGAATTTTATCAGGCTAGCCAGGTTGGACTTAGACCAAGCCTTATCCTTGATATTCATAGTTTTGAGTATAACAACGAGGAAGAAGCGGAATTTAATGGGAAACGGTATCGTATTCTTAAGACATTTCCGATTGGTTTAGAAATTCTGGAGCTGACCTTGATGGAGGAATTGCCATGAGTTTAACAGGTGACTTATCAGCAGAAATCGCTAAAGCTTTAAGTGAATACTCAGCTGAGATAGAAGACAAGATTGACCTGATTGCTGAGGACGTTGTAAACGAAGCCGTTACGGAATTAAAAACGACGAGTCCAAAACGTCATGGAAAGTATGCTAGAAATTGGCGTTTCAAGAAAAATGCTAAGGGGTCATACGTCATCTACAACGCAGCTCCAACATATCGTTTAACTCACTTACTGGAAAATGGGCATGCTTTGAGGAATGGCGGTCGTAGTCAGGCATTTCCACACATTAAACCTGTTGAGGAGAAAGTTAAAGAAAACTTTGAGAAGCGAATCAAGGAGATTGGGAAATGAGGCTATCAGACTTTGCTGCTATTTTGGAACAGGCAAACTTGCCTGTCACCTATCGTGCATTTGAAACTGGACACGTTCCTCAAACACCTTACCTTATCTACTTTGAATCACATCCAGATATCAAGAGAGCAGACGACGAACAGAAATACCAGATTAAATCTGTGACTGTAGAGCTTATCTTTGAACGTAAAGACGAAGATTTGGAAGAGAGCTTGGAAGAGTTGTTGTCTAAACATCAACTTGTTTTTGAGGTATCAGAAGAAAGCTATATCCCGACAGAAAGGCTATCTGTCAAGCCTTATACTGTTTATTTGTACTAAAGGAGAAGAAGATGACAAAAACAGAAAATACAGTAACCTATGGATTGAAAAACGTGCATATCGCACCAATCGAAAGTATCAATAGTGAGACAAAAGTCATTAGCTACGGGCAAATTTTCTGTTTCCCTGGAGCTATGAATTTGGAGCTAGAACCAAAAGGAGAATCGAAAGCAATCCCAGCAGACGATGTGGACTACCACTTCATGAACTCAAATGAAGGGTATGAAGGGAAATTGAAAGTACCGCATATCACAGAAGAGTTTGCGACAAAAATCCTAGGAGAAATCAAGGATGATCAAACAGGAGTATTGACTGAAAAAGGCGATGCTTCAACTAAACCGTTTGCAATTATGTTTGAATTTTCAGGAGATCAAAATAAGACTCGTTACGTTCTCTACTACTGCTCTGCTAGTCGTCCATCAAACGGCTCTGCTACTAAGAGTGGAACAACTGTCAATGAACGTGAACTTAGCTTTAAGGGTTCACCACGTCCACTTGATAGCGTAGTGAAACGTTCGATTACGTCTGCAGACAAGAAAGAAGTGTATGAAGCTTGGTTTACTAGCGTTTATGAGCCAACATCTCTAGGATAAGGAGTAAAGAATGCGTCGAAGTATTAAAATCAGCAATAAGCGCTATGAGCTTGCAACAAATGCCTATACTCCAATCGCTTACAAGAATGAGTTTGGGCAGGATTTTTTCAAGGATCTTTTAGGACTTTTGAAAAATAAGCAATTGGTAGCTCAATTGAACCAATTGGAAAAAGGTAATGATTTGGTAGCGGAAAGCGTCGATTTATCTCTTTTAGAAGATTTCGATATTACCTTTTTCTATCGTCTATTTTGGGTATTCGCTAAATCTGGCAATCCTAAAATTAAACCGTTTGATGATTTCTTCATGGAAATGGAAGAATTTCCTCTTGACGAAGTTTGTCCGCTAATGATGGAAATGTTGAATACGGTACTACAAACAAAAAAGAAACAGACACATCAGAAACAGCAAGCGAAGAAGCCTTCACGGTAGAATCCTATCTATCTTGTTGCAAGGAAACTGGCTTATCTATCGATGACCTCAAGCACATTTCTATTGGAATGGCGTTAGATTATCAGACAGATTATGTCAATTTGCGTAGCGAAAATAAAACGGGTAGTCGGAAGGCTACCCAAGCTGATTTTGATGCATTTTAGAGAAAAAGTAAGTGATGAGAGAGCGATTGTGAGGACAAGTTCCTTTAGTTGGCTAGTGTTCTGGTCATAGAAAACCTCTCAGCGCTCCTTATTTTTTAAGGAAAGGAGGAAATATGGCAGGAAATATCAAAGGGATAAAAATTGAAATCGATGGCGATACCCAGCCCTTACAAAAAGCGTTAAAAGGTGTCAATCAAGAGTCTGCTAACGCAACAAAAGAGCTGAAACAAATTGATAAGGCTTTAAAGTTTGATACTGGTAACGTTACTTTACTAACTCAAAAGCAAGAAGTCTTACAGAAGCAAGTTGGAACCACTCGGGAAAAACTAGAAACCTTAAGACAAGCTCAATCTCAAGTTGAAGAACAGTTCAAAAAAGGAGATATTGGCGCAGATCAGTATCGTGCTTTCCAGCGTGAAGTAGAAGTGACTCAAAATCTCCTAAAAGGATATGAGGGAAAACTAGCTAGTGTCAATCAAGCTCTTGAGGGTAATGGGAATGCAACCAAGAACAACCAAACCCAACTGAAAGAATTGCAGAATGAGCAGAAACAACTTGCCAGCGAATCTGAAAAAGTCGTTAGTTCGTTTAAGCTGCAAGAAAGTCAGATGGGTGCCAACGCTAGTGAAGCTGACAAGTTAGCACTGGCTGAAAAGAAGATTGGTGCACAGTCCGAAATTGTCGCTCGTCAAATTGAAAACCTTGAAAAGCAGTTAGAAATCACTAAAAAAGAATATGGTGAAAACTCAGCCGAAGCTAACAAGATGGAAGCAGAGCTGAATAATGCCAAGACTGCTTTTAACAATCTCAACGATGAGATGAAGGGGACTAAGTCTGTAGCGGATAGCGCACAAGAAAGCTTGGGAGAGATAGCTAAAGCTGCAAGAGCTGAACTACTCCAACAGTTTAGTGAGAAATTGGGTGATATTTCAGAAAAACTTGTTGACGTTGGGAAAGAAGCTATTGAAGCTGCTGCTTCAATGCAAGCAAGTAATGCCCAATTTAGTACAGTTTTTGGGGATATGGAAGGTCAAGCTAGAGAGGCTCTTAATAATATTGGGAAAGAAATGTCTATTGTACCAGAACGATTACAAGGAAGTTTCACCCAAATGGCCTCCTTTGCAAAAACATCTGGTTTAGATACAGCTCAAGCCTTAGATTTATCTACTAGGGCAACTAAGGCAGCGGCAGATGGTGCTGCTTTTTACGACAAATCTATTGAAAGTGTTACTGAGAGCCTTCAATCATTTCTTAAAGGAAATTTTGCCAACGATGCGGCTTTGGGGATATCTGCAACAGAAACTACTCGTAATGCGGCAGCAAACAAACTATATGGCAAGTCATTCAAGGATTTGAGTGAAGCACAAAAGCAATTGACTTTGCTTCAAATGGTTGAAGATGGAAATGAACTTTCTGGAGCACTTGGTCAAGCTGCAAGAGAATCTGACGGCTTAGAAAACGTCATGGGAAACCTAAAACAATCTGGGACTAATGCTTTGGCTGCATTAGGTCAGCCTCTTTTGGAAATGTTGATTCCTGTTTTTCAAGCTTTAGGAGACATCATAAAAGGTGTGGCAGATTGGTTTGGTACTTTGCCTGGCCCGATTAAAGAATTTATAGTAATCATAGGAGCTGTAGTTACCGCAGTAGGAGTTTTAGCACCGATATTCTTGACCATGCAGGCCGCCGCAACAGCTCTTGGACTTTCAATAGGAGGCATGATTACCGCCGCCTTACCAATCATTGCTACAGCAGCCGCAATAGCGGCAGCAGTGGCAGCGGTCGTTGTCATTTTAAAATACTTATGGGAAACGAATGAAGGATTCCGCAACGCTGTCACAGCTGTGTGGGAGGCTATTTCATCTGTCATCAATACTGTTGTAGGTGAAATTTCAAACTTCATCATGAGTATTTTTGGCACCGTTGTAACATGGTGGACTGAAAACCAAGAGCTAATCCGTTCTATTACGGACGCAGTCTGGACTGGCATTTCCGCTATCATTAGCGCTGCTATGACTGTTCTAGGTCCACTTATAGAAGGAGGATGGAACACCATTCAGACTATCACGTCTACAGTTTGGGAAGTGATTAAAACGGTAGTTGAAACAGCCATCAACGTTGTTTTGGGTATTATCAAGGCAGTGATGCAGATCCTTACTGGTGACTGGTCGGGCGCTTGGGAAACCATTAAGAGCGTTGGAGAAACAATCTGGAATGGGATTGCAAGTGTCATTGGGACTATCTTTAATGGCATAGCGCAGCTATTGTCTAACATCTGGAACACCATCTCAACGGTTGCTTCAACTGTTTGGAACGGCATCAAGTCCACTCTTTCAGGAATATTTGATGGTATTTCAAGCTCAGTATCAAGTGTCTTTAACGGTATAAGAGATACGATTAGCAACATCTGGAATGGTGTCAAGTCAACTGCAAGCAGTGTCTGGAATGGCATTAAAGATACAATCGGCAATGCTATTAACGGGGCTAAGGATTTAGTTGGTCGTGCAATTGAAGCTATTAAGGGATTCTTTAATTTTGAATTTAGATGGCCTCACATTCCTGTACCACATTTTCGTATTACTGGATCTACCAATCCGTTTGACTGGTTAAGCGGAGGATTGCCAAGTATTGATGTAAAATGGTTTGCCAAGGGTGGTATCTTGACCAAGCCGACTGTTTTCGGTTCAAATGGAAATAGTTTAATGGCTGGTGGAGAGGCTGGAAATGAAGCTGTCTTACCACTAAACGAACGAACCTTGGGAGCTATCGGTCGTGGAATTGCTCAAACTATGGGAGGTCTGTCTCCTGTTATCAATGTCAGCATTAGCGGAAACAACATCAGTGAAGAGATGGATATCAATCGCATTGCTGACGTTGTCGCTCAAAAGATTGCGGATGAACTGCAACGGAAAACACAGCTTAGAGGAGGGCTTATATGATCAAACATAATGAATTGGTGATTGATGGTGTAGCCACCTCCTCTTTTCCTTTTGACGTCATTGTAGAAGAAGCGCCATCCATCGTGATTGCCAATAGTAAGACAAAACTATGGGAGCATGACGGGATTAGCGGAGCCATCCTACAAACCAATCATCATAGAGGGATGGTTGAGAAATCCTATACACTTCACTTAGTCAAACCAAAAGAAGAGGACTTGAACCGTTTCTTGGCTCTCTTTGCCAGAGAGAACTTTTGGCTTGAAAGCGAACGTGTCAAAACCACTAAGATGTGGTGTTACAAGGTAAAGATTTCTGAGACTACTAGAAGCCGTGCAGGGTATTACGCACTTAAAGTCACATTTGAGTGTCACCCTACAAAATTTTTCAAAGTCACGGACAATCAGACCTTTTCAAGAAGTGGAACTTTAAGAACTAAAGGCTCTGCTTTGGCTTTTCCGACAATTACTATAACTGGCCAGAGTACGACAGAGGTTAGTTTCACAGTAGATAGGCAGGTCATTCGGTTCGAGAGATTATCTGGAAGAGCTGTCATGGTAAATAACCCTAACAACCCTAGTTTCTTGGACGGAACGGGTTCCAGAATTAAGTGGACAGGGGATTTTATCACGATTGACCCAATCAAGAAACAAGATGTTGGGATTGTCTTAGGCGCTGGTATCAGTTCCATGACGATTGAAACTGTATGGGGGTGGGCATAATGCTATATTTACTTGAAAGTGATACTCGTAACGTTAAATGGAACGGTATTCCACTGCATGAAGCGACTTCAGCAATCATAAAAGAGCAAATGAATGGGGATTTTATCCTTACTGTTCGCTACCCTATCACGGACTCTGAGATTTATCAGCTTTTCCGTGAAGATATGTTGATTAAGGCACCAGCGCCTGTGCTTGGTCCGCAGTTGTTCCGCATCAAAAAGCCAGTAGAGAATGATGATCATTTAGAAATCACTGCTTATCATATCACTGACGACGTCATGCAGCGGTCTATCAATCCTCTGTCTGTCAACAAGCAGAGTTGTTGGCAGGCTCTTTCTCAATTGGTACAAGTTGCTAAGTCTCCTATCAATGATTTTTCATTTACCAGTGATATCACAGACAGGAGAACCATCAACACAAAAGAGGTAGAAACACTCTACAGCGTGTTAATGGATGGCGCTCACTCAATTGTGGGAACATGGGAAGGAGAGATGGTTCGGGATAATTTCGCGATCTCAATCAAGCGAAATCGAGGAGAGGACAGAGGTGTTATCATCTCTACCCACAAAAACCTAAAATCCTATCAACGAACCAAAAACTCACAAAATGTTATTACTCGGATCCATGCCAAGTCTACTTTTAAGGCAGAAGGAGCCGAAGAAGACACAACGATTGCCGTAACGGTTGATAGTCCCTTAATTGGTGCTTATCCTTATATCAACGAAAGAAGTTATACCAATAACAACATTCAGACTGTTGATGAGTTGACAAAGTGGGCTAGCGCTAAATTTACTAACGAACACATAGATAAGGCTACAGATGCCATTAAAATTGAAGCCTATGAGCTTGATGGGCAAACTGTTCACATAGGTGATACAGTTAACCTGAAAAGTTATAAGCATAATGTGGACGTTTATAAGAAAGCCATTGCCTATGAGTATGACTGTTTGGCAAACAACGGTCAGGGAGCTTATCTGACTATTACCTTTGATGACAAAGTGAAATCAGGAGGAAATGGTGGCGGTGTTTCAGCAGTAGCAAACGCAATCTTGGACAAGCAAGAAACACAATTTGACATTATGCTGGAGCGTGCGATCGCCAACGCTGACCGTGCCTTTGACGCTGAATTTACTAAGCGTGAGAAAGCTATCACGGATGCCATCGAACTTGCCAAGGCTAAGGCAGAAGAAGTCAAGCAAGAAG
>NZ_VMMS01000063.1:0-11331 GCF_013277315.1 Streptococcus sp. 2106 | reverse complement strand
AAAATCAAAGGGCAAACTAGAAAACTAGCCGCAGGTTGCTCAAAACACTGTTTTGAAGTTGTGGATAAAACTGACGAAGTCAGCTCAAAACACTGTTTTGAGGTTGTGGATAAAACTGACGAAGTCAGTAACCATACCTACAGCAAGGCGACGTTGACGTGGTTTGAAGAGATTTTCGAAGAGTATGAGTTTATTTTTTACCTGACTTGTCCATATTCCAGAAGTCTGTCACGGCTCCGCGTGAAGCAGATGATACGATGTGGGCATATTTACCGAGGACACCACGGCTATAAAGTGGTGGCAAGGTTGTTTCTGCCTTGCGTTTTTCAAGTTCTTCTTCGGATACGGCCATGGAAATTTCTTTGGTATCTTGGTCAACCGTAACGATATCGCCTGTACGAAGGTAGGCAATTGGTCCACCATCCTGAGCTTCAGGAGCGATATGTCCAACAACCAGACCATAAGTACCACCAGAGAAACGTCCATCCGTCAAGAGGGCAACCTTGTCTCCCTGACCTTTACCAACAATCATGGATGAAAGGGACAGCATCTCAGGCATACCAGGACCACCCTTAGGTCCAACGAAACGAACAACGACTACATCGCCATCAACGATTTCATCTGTCAAAACAGCCTGAATGGCATCTTCTTCTGAGTCAAAGACCTTAGCAGGCCCAACGTGACGACGCACTTTAACACCTGATACCTTGGCAACTGCACCGTCAGGAGCAAGGTTTCCGTTCAAGATGATAAGCGGACCGTCCGCACGTTTTGGATTTTCAAGTGGCATGATAACTTTTTGACCTGGTGTGAGGTCTGCAAAGTCAGCCAAGTTCTCAGCAACTGTCTTACCAGTACATGTGATGCGATCTCCATGAAGGAATCCATTTGCCAACAAGTACTTCATAACCGCAGGGACACCACCGACTTCGTAGAGGTCTTGGAAGATATACTGACCAGATGGTTTCAAGTCGGCCAAGTGAGGCACACGCTCTTGGATCGTATTGAAGTCCTCAAGTGACAAGTCAACATTGGCAGCATGGGCAATGGCAAGCAAATGAAGAGTGGCGTTTGTAGAACCACCGAGAGCCATCGTCACAGTGATGGCATCTTCAAAGGCTTCACGAGTCAAGATATCTGATGGTTTGAGACCAAGCTCCAACATCTTAACAACAGCACGTCCTGCTGCTTCGATATCTTCTTTCTTATCAGCTGATTCAGCTGGGTGAGATGAAGAACCTGGCAAACTCATACCCAAAACTTCGATAGCAGTCGCCATGGTATTAGCAGTATACATACCACCACAGCCACCAGGGCCAGGGCAGGCATTACATTCAAGACGTTTCACGTCCTCAGCTGTCATGTCACCGTGGTTCCATTTTCCGATACCCTCAAAGACAGAAACCAAGTCAATGTCTTTGCCATCAAGATTTCCCGGTGCAATCGTTCCACCATAGGCAAAGACTGCAGGGATATCCATATTGGCAATGGCAATCATAGATCCAGGCATGTTCTTGTCACAGCCACCGATAGCGACGAAGGCATCCACGTTGTGACCACTCATAGCCGCCTCGATGGAGTCCGCGATGATGTCACGAGATGTTAGAGAGAAACGCATACCAGGCGTTCCCATAGCGATCCCGTCTGCTACGGTAATAGTTCCAAACTGTACAGGCCAAGCGCCTGCAGATTTGACACCTTCTTTAGCCAGTTTCCCGAAATCATGCAAGTGAATGTTACATGGTGTATTTTCCGCCCAAGTCGAAATCACTCCCACAATCGGTGTTTCAAAGTCCTTATCTGTCATACCAGTCGCACGAAGCATAGCACGGTTTGGTGATTTTACCATACTGTCATAAATGCTACTGCGGTGACGTTTATCTAATTCAGTCATTTGTTCCCTCCCATTTCAGTTTTTACTATTATAGCACATTTTAAAAGCAATGAACAGAAGGAAATTCTTGAATTTTCAGAAAATTCTATATACATATGAAATATTTAAAACTAAAAACAACAAAGCGGATTAGTGTACTTTCTGATGACCAGAATATGCTTTTTAATCCGCTTTCTTTAAATAACGTACTGTAATTGTTACAAAAATTCTTTCAGAACAGTGTATTTAACATCTATCTTGCATTATAAATTTCTAGAACCTTCTCTTTTATATTCGATTCACTCAAACCATATTCATTAAGAAGATAATCCATTTTCCCTACTTGACCGAATCTTTCTTGAACACCCATCCGATGAATTTTTGTCATTCCATCATCAGAGAATAATTCACATAAAGCACTGCCAATTCCACCTATCTGATTGTGGTTTTCTACAGTAAATATAGTTTTTCCACTTAACATTGTTTTTATCTGTTCTGGTATCGGTTTGATTCTAAATAAATCTATCACACCTACTGAATAACCTAATTTAGATAGTTCATCTGCAACTCGAATACTTGGAGCAACCATTATGCCAGAAGCAACGATTACAACATCTTCACCATGTCTTAACTCAACGTAGCCTTTAGAAAAATCTTCTCCACCTTGATATACAGCCTCTGGAGCTTTTCGAATTGTTCGAATATATTTTAGTCCTTTTAAGTCTAATGTCTGGTTCAAGATTTCACGAAATTGGATATCATCAGTTGCTTCGAAAATGATTGATTTAGGAATTAAACGTAACAATCCAATTTCTTCAAATGGCATATGTGTCCCACCATTCATTTCTGCAGTTACTCCTGCATCTGATCCAATCACAGTGGCATCCAATTGTGCGTATCCAAGAGAAATAAATAATTGATCAAATACTCTTCGTGAAGCAAAAGGGCCAAATGTATGAAGATAAGGTCTAAACCCCTGAATAGATAAACCTGCTGCAAGTCCGACCATCTCTGCTTCCATGATCCCAACATTCACATAACGATCTCCAAAGTCCTTTTCAAGATTATTAGTAGCCATCGAACTTGACAAATCTGCTTCTAAAACTACTATATCAGAATAACTTTGGTTAGCCTCTAAAAGGAAGTCTCTATATACATGCCGTAATTCCTTCGTACTTCTCATCATTCTGTTTCCTCCAATTCCTGACTTAATCTTTCTACAACTGAAGTTAACATTTGTCTCTCCTCTACAGTAGGGCGAAGATGATGATTGGATTTCATTTCTTCCAGCTCTTGAACCCCTTGACCTTTAATAGTGTCTAATACAATGCACTTAGGTGATAAATTATTTGACTGTTTTAATTGAACAATCCCTTCATAAATTTCTCTAATACCTGAACCCTTGACCCTAATGGATTCAAATCCAAATGCTGAAAATTTTTCTACGAAATCACCTGGATTACAAATATCCTTTGTAAAACCATCTAATTGTTTTTTGTTATCATCAACAAATACAATTAAGTTGGATAACTGTTGATGAGAAGCAAACTGTATAGCCTCCCAACATTGTCCCTCATTTAACTCACCATCTCCAACAATAGCATAAGTATAAAAGGGACTCTTTCTTATTCTCTGACCATATGCAAGTCCAGTTGCAACACTAATTCCCTGTCCTAAAGATCCAGTTGTCATATCTATGCCCGGCGTTAGATTTCTATCAGGATGAGACGGTAATTTGGTTCCATTTGTATTTAAAGAATATAAGAATTCTCTGTCAAAGAAACCATTCAAATAGAGTGTACTGTATAGAGCTGGTCCTCCGTGACCTTTTGATAATATAAAATAATCTCTATCTCGTGCTGCAAATATTTCTGGAGTCATTGGCATTATTTCACCATAAAGCACTGCTAAAACTTCTACTATAGACAGACTTCCTCCGTAATGTCCGAATCCAAGATGATTCAATGTTCTAAGAGTATTTAATCGGATGTTAGTCGCAAATTTTCTTAACTCATCTTCTCTATTTTCACTTAAAATCATCCCTTATTCCTCCTTTGCAGATGGCTTTTTAATAAAGGATACTCCAAACATAACTGCTAGAATAAGAACAAGACCAATCACAATGCCTGCTTGTGAGCCAAATTGATTTAACATTCCTAAAATAATTCCTGATAGACCAAAATCTGCATCTGAGAAAGTTGATCCTTGGAAACCAAGTCCTCCCAAAACTGGCATTAAAAAGACTGGAAGAAAACTGATTAAAATACCTTGTAAAAATGCTCCAATAGTGGCTCCACGAACACCACCAGATGCATTCCCAATGACACCTGCAGTCGCTCCACAGAAGAAATGAGGCACAACACCTGGTAAGATAACAACCGTTCCTGAAGCAATCATAATTGCCATACTTACTAAACCACCAACAAAACTAGAGATAAATCCAATTAGAACTGCATTGGGTGCATAAGTATAAACAATCGGACAATCCAAAGCAGGTTTTGAATTAGGTACAAGACGCTCTGAAATACCTTTAAAGGCTGGAACAATTTCACCCAAAATAAGGCGAACACCTGCTAAAATAACAAATACCCCTGCTGCAAATTGACCTGCTAATTGTAAAGCATAAACTAGACCACTTGTACCACTACTGATTTCTTTTTCTATATATTCTGACCCTGCAAAGATAGCTACAATAATGTAAATAACTGCCATGGATAAAGTAATACTAACAGTACTATCACGTAAAAAAGCTAAACTCTTTGGAAATTTAATGTCCTCTGTTGATTTTGATTTGTCACCGATAAGGCTACCAGTAAAACCACTCAACCAATATCCCAAAGAACTGAAATGACCTAAAGCCACCTTGTCATTTCCAGTTAATTGAACCATATATTTTTGCACAAATGCTGGGGAAATACTCATAATAATACCGAGTGCTAATCCTCCTAGTAAGATAAGAGGCAGGCTAGTAAAGCCAGCAACTGATAAAATGACCGCAATCATACACGCCATATATAGAGTGTGGTGCCCTGTTAAAAAGATATATTTAAATCGAGTAAAACGAGCGATTAAGATATTGAACACCATGCCTGCAAACATAATCATTGCAGTAGCTGAGCCATATGTTGTTAAAGCTACAGCTACAATTGCTTCATTATTCGGCACAACGCCAGATAAATGAAAAGCATGCTCAAACATGGTACCAAATGGATTTAAAGAATTTTGTACAATTCCTGCACCACCAGATACAACTAAGAAACCAACAAAGGTCTTAATTCCACCTTTAATAATATCAGGTAATTTCTTCTTCTGAAGAACTAATCCTAAGATTGCAATTAAAGCTACTAAAATAGCTGGTGTACTAACAATATCCAATATGAACTTCATCATGACGCTAGCCTCCTATATAAGTCCTTTTTCTTCACAAAGTTTAGTAATTAATTCTCGTAGTTCATCCATATCAATAATACTATTTAAGATACGAACATCTCCAAGATGACTAGCTGAATCAGCTAGATCACGACCAACAATCCAAATATCCGCTGCATTTGGATCTGCTCCACCTAAATCATAGTGTTCAACTTCTACATCCGAAACATTCAAATCACTCAATACAGATTCAATATTCATCTGTACCATAAAACTTGAACCTAATCCTGAACCACAAGCTGTACCAATTTTTAACATTATCTAATCCTCCTGTTTAATTATCATTTTAATGTCATCATAGTTTTTTGATGATATTAAAGTTTGAACATGATTTTTATCTCTTAAAATTGTTGTTAAATGTGACAAAGCCTTTAAATGACTCTCATTATCAATGGCTGCAATACAAATTAACAATCTTACCTCCTGTTCTGGATTATCCAATAAATAAATCGGTTCTTCCAAAACTAACATTGACATTCCTATTTCATTCACACCTTCATCTGGCCGAGCGTGAGGAATTGCTACTCCCTTCCCTAAATTAATAAAAGGCCCAAACTCTTCTACTTTTTGAATCATTGCCTCAGGGTAGTTCTCCGTTATCTTATCTTGATCCAAAAGCGGTTTAGCTGCTAAACGAATCGCCTCCTTCCATCCTAATTTTTGCGAACTAACCTGATAGGTTTCTTTGGTAATAAGTTGTTCTAGCACTGGTACAATTTCCTTTCTATCATTTTTTTGATAAAGATAATTCTTTAACGCCAATCTTAATTCCAATTCTTGTGTAATAATTCCATATCTTTTGACAATATTCAGGATTTGTTCAATCTCAAAATCTCCATACTCTAAATTCGGAAAATCTTTTAACACTAGTTCTACTAGTTGTATTGCTTGCTCTTCAGTCATCATAACCGAAACTAGATAATTTGGCTTTTCTGTCTCCACCTTTATGGTAGAAAAAACCATATCATAGTCACTACTAGCTTTCACCTGTAAATCATCAATCTTTGAGGTTCCTATAAACTCAATTTGAGGAAATAATGCTAATAGATTCTCTTTTAACATCAATGAAGAACTAACACCATTAGGACAAATGATTGCTGCTTTATAGCATTTTTGAGGCAAAGTATCTGCTTTCTTTAAATAACCTCCGAAATGGATAACAAAATATGCTGTTTCACTATCAGGTATGGGATTGTCAATAGCGTCCATCAAGGGCATCAAAGAATCTTTGACTAATTCAAATAAATCAGGATAATGTTCTTTAACATGCAATACATATTCATTTGAACTAGGTAGGCCGAACTTTAATCTATAGTAAGCCGGTATAAGGTGGCGGCGAAGATTTTCTCTCAATCCTTCCCTTTGTTTAAAATGTAACAAAGAAATATCTTCCATTCTACTTATAATAGCCTCTGTTAGTTGATTAAAGTAAACCGGAGCAACATCTACTTCACCTTCAAAGCAACTTGATAATAAAACTGTGATATAGCGATAATCATCCTCAGAAAACACCGTATCTATAATTCCCAAATCAACCACTGTATCCAATAAAATAGTGGTTATATCTTGAATAACAGGAGATACTAATGTCTCTGAAAGACATACTCTTTCAACATCCCTTTGATACCTACACAGAATGAATACTAAACCGAAAAGGCAAACTTTTAATTGATTAACAATAGGTACTAGCTGTAGCTTCTCATAATAATCTTTAACTACCTGATTTATCAAATCATAAGTTAATGAATACCCCCAACTGGATAAAACATAATCCAAACCCCAAATCCCTATGGAGGATTCCAGCAACTCACTAACCATTTGAAAAGCTAAGCGGTGCTTATTCCACTCTGAACCGTGTAAAGTATAACCTTTTGCTCTACTGTACCCTAGCTCCAAATCATTATCTAACATAATCTTTCTTAATGATTGAATATCAGATAAGGTTGTATTCTTACTTACTTTCAAAAAGTCTTGGTAATGATTATTCGATATAAAATCTAATCGGCAAAAAGTGTAAAGATAGATTAAAGCTAAGCGAGTCGACTTTGGTAAAACCAATTCATCCGACTTAATAATATCTGTCAAAGACTGCTTCGTACGATTTGATAAACTATAGCGACCTTGCTTTTTATCCAGCACTATCCCTTTATTAGCTAGATAAGGCACTAAATAATCTATTCCTTCTTTGACTTCCTTTATAGGTAAGCTCACCTTAACAGATAATTCATATAATGATAGCTCACAATGATCCATCAAAGTCATCAAAATAACTAGTGCTCTATAATCAAACATTTCTCTTCCTTTCTAACTACAATTATAGTGTAAAAGTTATAAGAATAAAAGAGTATTTGAGCACAATATAATCTCACCTTTTAAAAGAAATTATTGGGCTGAAAGTTTTTAGTGATTATTTTCAACTTTCTATTGACTTTTAAAAACAAAGTGATATCATTTAGATATCAAATAATGGGAGGTCATTCTTATGACTGAAAAACTAATCAATTCAAAACCAAATGGTGTATTCGCATTGATTCTCATTGAATTGACGCTCGTACTTGGTGTCTTTATATTTATAATGGGTGTTACATTTTTGGAATTATTATCGGACCTTTACTAATCGTAATTGCAGGTCTAGCTCATGCTGGTTTAAAAGTTGTCAAACCTCAGGAAGCTCTGGTTCTGACACTCTTTGGTAATTATACAGGTACCATCAAAGAACCTGGTTTTTACTTTGTCAATCCCTTCAGCGTAGCAGTCAACCCTGCAAACCACACTCGACTTGGACAAAGTGGTGATGTTAGCACAAAATCTCCTTTTTTAGGAGCTAAATCATCAAATGACAATGATGTAAATCTTGAAATTGGCAAGAAACAGATTTCCCTCAAAGTCATGACCTTGAGCAATTCTCGTCAAAAAATCAATGATTGCTTAGGAAACCCTGTAGAAATCGGTATCGCGGTAACTTGGAGAGTTGTCGATACCGCTAAGGCAGTCTTCAACGTTGATAACTACAAAGAATATCTTTCATTGCAATGTGATAGCGCCCTCCGTAATATTGTCCGCATCTATCCTTACGATGTGTCTCCTAATGTGGATACTACGGGTGACGGGCAAGCAGATGAAGGTAGTCTCCGTGGCTCTAGCGAAATTGTTGCTAACCGTATTCGTGAAGAAATCCAAAGTCGTGTTGAGGATGCTGGCTTGGAAATCCTTGAAGCACGTATCACTTACCTAGCTTATGCTCCAGAAATTGCTGCCGTTATGCTTCAACGCCAACAAGCATCTGCCATTATTGATGCACGTAAGATGATTGTAGATGGTGCTGTAGGAATGGTTGAAATGGCACTAGAACGGCTCAATGAAGGGGAATTGGTAGAACTTGACGAAGAACGAAAAGCTGCCATGGTTTCAAATCTCCTTGTCGTTCTTTGTGGCAATCATGATGCACAACCAATTGTCAACACAGGAAGTCTTTACTAAAGATGGCTGAAGCTAAAAAAAAGCAGATCCCCCTTCGACTCTCAACAAAGTTATACGCTGCACTCGCATCATGGGCAGAAGACGACTTTCGTTCAGTCAATGGGCAAATAGAATATCTCCTCACAGAGTGTGTCAAGCAACGGAAGAAAGACGGAAAATACGTATCAGAAACCATTGACGAACCATTTGAGATTGATATTTAACATCTTCTCCTGTCTGACAAGTCGGACAGGAGAATTTTTTCATCTTTTTTTGTCAAGTAACTTTACTTTACAAAAAAAATGTGTTATCCTAGTATGGTTGATGAAAATCAGTAGATTGAATCGAATATAAATACCTAAAGGAGAAATCAAAATGGCAGTACCTGCACGTCGCACTTCAAAAGCGAAGAAAAACAAACGTCGTACACACTACAAAGTAACAGCTCCATCTGTAAACTTTGACGAAACTACTGGAGATTACTCACGTTCTCACCGTGTATCACTTAAAGGATACTACAAAGGACGTAAAATCGCTAAAGCTGCATCAGCTGAATAATAGAAGGGAGATACCATGCGCGTAAATATTACACTTGAACACAAAGAATCTGGTGAACGCTTGTACCTTACTTCTAAAAACAAACGTAACACTCCAGACCGCCTTCAATTGAAGAAATACTCACCAAAACTTCGCAAACACGTTGTGTTTACAGAAGTTAAGTAAGCATTCAATACGAATCAATACAGAAGAAAAACGCTGATCAGCGTTTTTTTCTTTTGGTTAATTATCTTATATTTCAATTCAGACTCTACTTATCCTACAATCTTTTTTTGTAAAGCTGATTTGAATCAGGTAATTTTAGCACGTTACTACACTTTACTGCACTCTACTGCACTCTACTGCACTCTACTGCACTCTACTGCACTCTACTGCACTCTACTGCACTCTACTTAACCAATGTATAGTATTGATTTCTATCTTGCTTGCTAGTGCCATGCCATTCAAGTATTCCTTTATTTGCAAGATTCCTTAATAACTTACTAGCAAAATTTCTACTTCGATTAGTTATTTCAGAAGCTAGAGATGTTGTCATTTTTTCACCTGTATTATACATGATGTATAAAATAGTTTTTTCATCATCGTTTAGATCACTAAATTGGTCATATTTTTGTGCAATTTTATCGCTAACTCTTAAATGCCTACTGACAATATTATTTTCTAGAGTTAACATAACCTTATTCCCCGATTCAGAATATTTTGGTTCATGTAGAAAGAATGATTCCATTTCTGTATAGATACGTTTCACCCCTTCATTCATTTCCCTAACCCACCCAAATTCTGTCAAAATTCTAGCTATACGAGGATTTCTAGAAAAGCGTTCATGTTTTATATTCTCAACTGTAACAATATTTGGTAATTTGCCTGGACTATGAATTTCCAAACGATTATCAAACATCATAACTCTAATATAATCACCTGATACTGAGTAATTCCTATGCGTCACTGCATTGACAACTCCCTCAAACCAAGCAAATTCAGGATATTCAGGTAGAATTTGGAATTGGCCATTATCATCTAAATATTGAAACTCCCGAAGCTGTGTACGAATAAAATCCCTTACTTTATTAATTAGAATTGGAAGGGCATCTTCAAATGTCACATCTTTAACGACATTGAATGTACTTCCCGTACCCATATCAACGCCATCAAATCGTAAAAAACGTATCCTTGCTTGAGGGAAGAAACTAGATGGATACTTCCCAAATAATAGAATAGAGGCTTTAGTCAACTGACCATCAACTAATAAGCGCCTAGCTTTCAGTATTTCTTCTGTACTTCTATCTTTGCTCACAAATTTGGTCTTATACTCATTCACAAGTTCTTCATCAATATCATCTAAAGTTGCTCCTGCTACAATTTCATCCTCAAAATGACGTTGCCCCTTATCGTAACTCAACTGTATACGTTGTTCAAAACCTAATTTAACAGATTCATCACCTTGTCGTAAATAAACATCATCGTTGGGAGCAGTAATCACTCTATCAGTAGATACTTCTACAGAAATAATTAAAATAAAATCTTCTTCCTCTTTATAATTTTTAACTTCTAATTTAGTAAATTTTAAACTTAGAGGATTATCTCTTAATGCTCCCTTAAGTTTTTCAAACTCTTCAATTGGATACGCATTCCCATCCTTAAAACCTGTAATAATATTATTTCTTTTTTCATCCTCAATACCAATGACTAATTGGCCACCTTCTGCATTCGCGAAGGCAATCAAATGTCTTAAGAGTTCCAATGGTTTTTTACGAGCGCTTTTTCTATCCAAATACTGACTTTCTGGCGCAAACTGCCAGTATGATAAACCTTGTTCCATTTACTTACTCCTAAAAATAATTAATTTTATTATATCACAACAACTAGACCATTTTTTGGGTTAAATCAACAAATCAAATTTCTAAGTCCAAAAACTCCCGACTTTATCACTTAATTCTCCGCCGACCTTACTTAATACCTTGGTACATCTGGATTTTTCGACTATTTTTCAACTTTTTTGTTTGTTGTATATA
>NZ_VMMS01000062.1:0-15504 GCF_013277315.1 Streptococcus sp. 2106 | reverse complement strand
ACTTCCATCAGCAAACTTCCCATAATGTTTCTTATGTGCTTCAAGTATATAAAAAGGCGTAAAAATACGCCTATAGATAATGGGGTTGAAATAGGTTTATTGTTGATGAGATTGTAGATAATTCAATTTTTTACTTCCAATCGAATACTTAAAACCTCCACCTTTTCTGCCTGTAATTGTTCATCATAAAATTCAATATCTTCAGGATTTTCCCCTTGGCAACCTCGGTAGAAATATTCTTCCGCTCGATCAGGATTCAAAAATCGACAAGCACAAACAAAACAGTCTCCATCATCATTTATTGAGATAATATAGTAGATTGAAATAAGATGTAAACAAATCGATTAGGAAAGTTAAATTAATTTCTAGAAATTTTTTAGCAGATGTAGTGTACTATTCTAGTCTCAATTTACTATGGCTTCAAATATATCTTTCGAAAAAATATTTACAGATGTGTAATTTTGAAGCTTGCAAAAGTTAGTAAATTAGTAAACTTGTAGATTTCGATTTGAAGCAATGTGTTTTCTTGCCCGATATTGTTTTTGAAATTGAATTTTTCCATAGTGACTCCTTGATTTTCTTCTACACGTCTGATGATAAATCTAATTCGCAAAAGAGTCAAGAGGATTTTTCGAAAAATAAATAGCGACCGAAATCGCTATTTTAAGGGTTATAGGTATTTGATGGCTTAGACTGCTGTGTGACTGTTTACCCTCAGGCAATCTTTCTTCTATATTAGTATTAGTAAAGGTCTAAATAATTATCAATTTCCCATTGTGAAACGAAGGTTGCATAACTTGCCCATTCGATTCGTTTGGCTTCAAGGAAGCTAGTGTAGATGTGATCTCCGAGAGCAGCTTTAACCACTTCATCTTCTGTCAAAGCTTTCAAAGCGTTGTGAAGAGTTGATGGAAGGTCTGTAATACCAGCTTCCTTGCGCTCTTCTGCTGTCATGATGTAGATATTTTCTTCGATAGGAGCTGGTGCTTCGATTTTATTTTCAATACCATGCAAACCAACTTCCAAAAGAACTGTCATAGCGATATATGGGTTTGCCATTGGATCAACTGAACGCAACTCAAGACGAGTTCCCATACCACGTGAAGCAGGCACGCGTACAAGTGGCGAACGGTTACGACCAGCCCAAGCAATGTAAACAGGGGCTTCATAACCTGGAACCAAACGTTTGTATGAGTTAACCGTTGGGTTCATGATAGCAGTATAGTTGTAGGCATGCTTGATCAAACCGCCAAGGAAATGGTAGGCCGTTTCTGACAACTGCATTCCTTTTGGATCATTTGGATCAAAGAAGGCATTATTTCCTTCTGCATCAAACAAGGACATATTACAGTGCATACCTGATCCAGCAATACCAAATTTTGGTTTGGCCATAAAGGTTGCGTAAAGGCCATGTTTGCGAGCAATGGTTTTAACAACAAGTTTAAAGATTTGAATCTTATCACAAGCACGGAGAACTTCATCATACTTAAAGTCAATCTCATGCTGTCCAACCGCAACCTCGTGGTGACTGGCTTCTACTTCAAACCCCATTTGGGTCAAGACATTCACAATCTCACGACGTGTGTTGTCCGCAAGGTCAGTAGGCGCCAAATCAAAGTAGCCACCCTTGTCATTCACTTCAAGTGTTGGGTCCCCATTTTCATCGAGTTTAAATAGGAAAAATTCTGGCTCTGGTCCAAGGTTGAAGGATTTAAATCCAACTTCTTCCATGTGACGAAGAGCACGTTTCAAATTGCCACGAGGGTCCCCCGCAAATGGTTCACCTTCTGTTGTATAGACATCACAGATCAAACCTGCAACACTTCCATTTTCATCTCCCCAAGGGAAGACTGTCCATGTATCCAAGTCAGGGTACAAGTACATATCTGACTCATTGATACGTACAAAACCTTCAATAGAAGATCCATCAAACATAGCCTTGTTTGACAAGACTTTATCTAACTGTTCATCTGTAGCAGGAATTTCGACGTTTTTCATGGTTCCCAAAATATCTGAGAACATGAGACGGATAAAGGTAACATTTTTTTCCTTGACTTCACGACGAATATCTGCAGCTGTGATTGGCATGAGTTTTCTCCTTAATGTATGACTACTTGCGGTTGCCTAACCGCGACCAAAAGGTGATTGCACCGAAGCAAAGCGACCCTGTTGGAGGAGTTCATTGTGAAGTGCACGGCGCACCTCAGTCTGACTCACCGCTTTCTTGGATTTCGCTTCACGTTCAGCATATTTTTTCTTAATGGCAGCGATATTATAACCTTCAGAGATATAATCTTTGATTTCAAGCAGACGATCCATGTCATTCAAGGAATACATGCGACGGTTCCCTTCGTTTCGATCAGGTTTGATCAACTCTTGATCTTCATAATAACGAATCTGACGCGCCGATAGATCGGTCAACTTCATAACACTGCCGATAGGAAAAACAGCCATATTTCGGCGAAATTCTTTTTCCTTCATTTACAATTTCCTTCTTTCTGTCTATTATAGTCTAAAAAAAGACAAACGTCAATTGATAATGTTATAAAATGTAACATTATTTTTCTTTTTTCTCTAAAAAGAGCCGAATACGATCAATATCGTAATTTACGAGAATTGCGACAAAAACTCCCATAAACGTTTCTGATACACGCGCAAACACGTACAAAATTGTTTCTCCACTCGGAATCGATAGGGTAATGATTAACATAGCCGCTACACCACCAATAACCCCTGCTTTGTTATTCATGGCTACATTTGTCATAATGGTTAACATGGTGCAGATTGGAACAACTACCAAGGTCACCCAAAAGGCTTCGTGGAAAAAGGTATTTAATAAGAAGAAGACAAAGGCATAGAGGCCTCCGATACTATTCCCTAGAATACGCGAAGTCCCAAAATGAACACTCTTATCAAAACTCTCCCTCAGGCTAAAAACAGCTGTCAAAGCACCGATTTGAAGACCTTTCCAACCAAAAAAGCCAAAAATCAAGAGAACTAGAAAAACAGCAATTCCTGTTTTAAAGGTTCGCATACCAAGTTTGAACTGGGATTTATCGAATTTATATTTTTTAAAATAACTCATAATCTCAACTTTCTATTTCCATTTTATCATAAATCGGTGATTTTTATGAGTAATAGTTGCGAGGAAGCGCTTTTATTTTAAGCAAAAGAAAAGAGGAACTTTCATCTCTCTCTTCTTTGATTTGTTTATAAAATCTTATTTTTCTGTCAAGGCTACAAGTCCTGGAAGAACTTTATACTCAATGAAAATCAAAGAGCAAACTAGGAAACTANNATTTTCGAAGAGTATTACCTTCAAGAAGCTCCATTGATGCCCCACCACCGCGTCACAAATACCTACACTAACACAAAAAGGTGACATAGCCACCTTTTTGTTAACGTTTCAGTTTTCTTCCTTTTCTACAAAATCAGGATTTTGTAGAGACTAACGGGCTGAAATTATTTTTCTGTAAGTGCAGCCAAACCTGGCAATACTTTACCTTCAAGAAGTTCCATTGATGCTCCACCACCAGTAGAGATCCATGAGAACTTGTCTGCACGACCAAGGTTGATTGCTGCGGCAGCTGAGTCACCACCACCGATGATTGATTTAACACCTGGTTGTTTCACGATAGCGTCCATCACACCGATTGTACCAGCTTGGAAGTCTGGGTTTTCAAATACACCCATAGGTCCGTTCCATACAACTGTTTTGGCACCAGTCAGAGCTTCGTCAAATTTAGCGATAGATTTTGGACCGATGTCAAGACCAAGGAAGCCTTCAGAAACTGCTTCACCTTCAGTGTCACGCACTTCAGTGTAACCAGCAAATGCGTTTGCTTCTTTTGAGTCAACTGGCAAGATCAATTTACCGTTTGCTTTTTCAAGAAGAGCTTTCGCAACATCCAATTTGTCTTCTTCTACAAGTGAGTTCCCGATTTCGATACCTTGTGCTTTATAGAATGTATAAGTCATACCACCACCGATAAGGACTTTATCAGCTTTTTCAAGCAAGTTTTCGATAACACCAATCTTGTCTGAAACTTTTGAACCACCAAGGATTGCTACGAATGGACGTTCTGGAGTTTCAACTGCTTCTTGGATGTAGGCAATTTCGTTTTCAAGAAGGAATCCAGCAACTGCTTTTTCAACGTTTGCTGAGATACCAACGTTAGATGCGTGTGCACGGTGAGCTGTACCGAATGCATCGTTTACGAAGATACCATCTCCAAGTGATGCCCAGTATTTACCAAGTTCAGGATCGTTTTTAGATTCTTTCTTGCCGTCAACATCTTCGTAACGAGTGTTTTCAACCAAGAGAACTTGTCCATCTTCAAGAGCGTTGATCGCTGCTTCCAATTCAGCACCACGAGTTACACCTGGGAACACAACATCTTGACCCAATTTAGCTGCCAAGTCTGCTGCTACAGGAGCAAGTGATTTACCAGCTTTATCAGCTTCTTCTTTCACACGTCCAAGGTGAGAGAAAAGAATTGCACGTCCACCTTGTTCGATGATGTACTTAATAGTTGGAAGAGCTGCTGTGATACGGTTGTCGTTAGTGATTACGCCATCTTTCAATGGTACGTTGAAGTCAACACGAACGAGGACTTTTTTACCTTTCAAGTCAACGTCTTTAACAGTAAGTTTTGCCATGTTACAAAAACCCCTTTAATTATTTTATTCGAAACTATTATATCACACTTTGGAAATATAAGGAAAGATTTCACAAGATTTTTCGATATTTAATCTTCATCTTCTTTTTTCTGTTTCAATGTCAAGGCTAAACTAGCAAGACCAAGGCTTGCCAATCCTGCTATTAGGGCTTCATTGGCATCAGCAGTTCCTGTATTTGGCAATTGTTTACTTGCTTCTTCTGATTTAACTGCTGTATTTTGGGCTGGTTTTTCTTGTGTAGGCGCTACTGCTGGTTCAGTTTTTACTTTTGTTCCAATTTCAACAATTTCTGTAATCGCCTCTTGGATGACTTCTGTTGAACGAAGACGACGCTGACCGTTTTCATCAACTTCAAAGACATGTCTCAACAGACCATCTCGTCCCTGTATGATGACTCGTTGTTCCCCAACTAGCATATCAGCATTTTCATGCTCTTGACGGTCAAAGGCAACCTTTTCCTCTTGAACTTCCAATTTAGGAGCCTTTTGTTGATCAGAAGCCGGTTGATTAGTAGTTTTTGGAAGGACTGTGTTTTGTTGTTCTGGTTTAGTTGAGATAGTAACAAGGTCATTTGCACCATTAGATTCTACTCGTGGTTTCTCAGCAGATTCATAAACAAAGGCATAATGAGTAAAGTGTGGTGCTGTAAAGATAACATGACTATCCGTTTGTTCAAAAGCCAATTCTACTGCCTCTTTGCCTTCAGGTAAGAAGAATACTCTCTTCACTTTCTTATCTTTTTCAATTGGAATTTTCACAATAGAAGCGTAAGAGAGATCAACGTCTTGACCTTTTTCATCGAGACCTTCTATTTCAAAGACATGAGCATCTTCTCCAGCAAAGTATTTTTTCTCTTCAGCACTTGCTTGAACACGCTCTACTTTCAAGCCCTTGATGACAGTCTTCTCTTTATTTGAGAAGTGTACTTCAACACCTGTTTTACTATCAGAAAAGACTGCTGGCTTGTCTTCTTTCAATAAAGCAACCAGATCTTTCAAACTCTGTTTCGCTGTTGCAAGCTCTTCTGAACTCAAATCTACTTTTTCAACCAAGGCCTTGTTCTTTTCAAGAAGCGGAGCTAGGGCAGAACCTGAAGGATGGTTTGGTTTGGCAGCCAAGAGTTCTTGAGCCTCACCTGTTAAGCGATCGAGTTCTGTCTTTTCTTCCGTAAATTTCTCTTGACCATTCAGAGCTTTATGAGCTTCTGTCAATTTATTAAGTCGGTCATTAACCTGATCTTGGGTGCTAGTTTCATGGTCTTTCAACACTTGTTCGGCCGCTTCAATTGCTTTCAAGAAGGCTTCTTTTACTTCTGGTGAAGCAAAGTTATAGACCACCTTATTCTTAGCTGCTTCAACTTCTGCTAACTTTTGTTTGAGGTACTCATCGTTCAATGCGGCTTTTGGAGATACCAAAACATCAAAATTGACTTCATGACCTTGGTAACGAATCGTCAAGGTTTGACGACCAGTCTTTTGAGCATCGTAACCAGAAATTTCAACTCCCTCATCAGTAAAGGAATGTTCTTCCATGGTGTCATTGCTATAAGCCACTGCAAAGCGTCCTTCAGACAAGTCTAAGTTATCACCAACTAGGTAATCTTTTTTCGGTTCCTGACTTACTTTAATTCCCAAAATAGTTTTCGGACTTGCTTCATCTTGACTAGTAACAGTCACTGATAAATTCGCATTTACTGGTTGTCCCAAATATTGGAGAGTAAGATTTTGTTCTCCCTTATGATGCGTGTCAAATCCTGATACTGATACACCTGCGTGAGTTAGGCGAACGAGTTCGTCCTCAGCTCCACCTTCATACCGAACTCGAAGAACACCACCTCTAAGGTCCAAATCCTCCCCTTCGGCGTAGCTTGTTTTCTTAGGTCCTGTTTCTAGGCTGACTGACTTGATTCTTCTGTCATCTTTTGGAACGGAAACCGCTAGGACATTACTAATTTCCTTGCCTGGAAACTGGGTACGATAGTACAGAAGACCAGATTGATTTGTCAAATCCAATGGTGCACTTGCTAGGTCTCCTCCAACTTCGCTCTTCAAGGTTGCAAGCGGAGTTTGAGAATTTGGATTGTCATAAACGGTAATGGTTGCTCCAGCTGGTACATCCGCAAAACCAACCTGTACCTTGTTATTGCCTAGAGAACGGGCTGCAGCCTTGGCCATCGGAATATTGACACTCTCAGTATCAAGCTTTTCATACATTTTCCAGTTATAGATACGAATAGCCTTCCATGGAGTTCCATTGTCAGAAGTGACAACATTTAAGCGCCAATCTTGAGCTGTGATAGGTTTATCAAGGGTAATATCTGTAACATGAGCTTTATTGCCACGGACTTCCTTAGCCAACTTCCATTGACCATCCGCATCTTTATAATAGAGGTCAAAGTCTTTGGTGTTCATCAAACCATCGTTGACAGATTCTCCACCAGCTCCAGCATGATCCATGACCCATCTCACAACACGGCGTGGTTGTGTCAAACGAATATCAACGCTACCACTTAATTGAGAAGAAGACCATTTGTCAGATAGACTGGTGATGGTCCCATTCAACATACCTTCGATACCTTCTCCACCTTCTGTATCTGGGAAGGTACTTCCGATAACAGTAGCCCCTGGAACGATGTTTTCTGCTAGAGGTCTTGGAAGACTTGTGTCTTGGACAGTCATCCCCCACTCAAAGTTTGTAGTTGCTGCTTCAGAACGAAGGCCATTCTTACCAACTGCAACAACCTTCAACTCCTGACTAGTACCAGTCGCACTAGCTGAGCGGCTAACTTTTGGTAGGTAGATCGTAGTTGCAGATGAACCTGTCAATAGGCGCCAAGCATCGCCATCCTTTTCATAGACTTCATAGAAATCAGCATCTTTATGACCAGTAAATTGTACAACTGCTTCCGCTTCTTGGGCATTTTTAAGGACTTGTTTGGCTACAGAAAACCTTGTCGGCGATTGTGGCTCTTGGTGATTGTCCGAGATAGTTAATTGTCCTAGGTTGAACTGATAATCTTTTACAGCACCTTCATGCTCGAAAAATAGTTTGACTGCATAGATGGTTTTACCTGCTAGTGAGCTGAGATCAAATTCTTCATTTGTCCAGTTGTCAGAAAGGGTTAGCTCTTTCCATGCATCTGCATCATCGAATTTGTAGTCTGGAGTTGTAGAGAATGCCATATAAACTTTAGAACCTTTTCCTCCCTTGTGGGCAACACGAAGTTTGGTCTTCTCAGTTACTTCTAACTTAGTAGAATAAAGTCTCACATCCTGATTTGTCTTACCGGCTACATCACCAGAGAATTTAAGAGAATTTCCGCCATTATAGGCAGCTGTAAAATCATATTCTGCATGAAGTTTTTCCCCTGTTGAAGTCTGCCACCAGCGCCATGTTGGAAGAACACCTGAAACTGAACGGTAATTCCACTCAGAATCCTTAGAAACCTTACCATCTACGAACCATTTTCTACCATGACCTGTATTAAAAGAAGTGGTAAAAGTATGACCTACTGCTGGCGTGCGGTCCGCAACTAGGTTGGCAATCCCGTACCAGTCCTTGTCATCTGGTTTTTGACCAGTTGGATCGCCTTGGTAACCAGTGAAGAAGATATTTTCATTCTTATGATAGTCTTCGCCTGTCTTGCCAAGACTTGTAATAGTATCTGGCGCAAAGAGTCCAAGTGACAAGCGAAGTTTGCCATTTTCATCTAAAAGGGCATCCCATTTCACTTTAGTCTTATAAGAACCACCCTGTTGCAATTCCAATCCTGCAAAGACATCGTACTGGCTACGCTCTAGCCATTTGGCCATAGCTACAGAGTAATCATTCTTCTCTTTGGTCCAGTTAAAGTTAGCAAAGAAGTGATCAGCGGGTACCTTGTCCCCCTCTTTTTGCATAAACTGATAGTTGTATTCTCCTAAACCATCTTGGTGGTAACGTCCATAGTTATAAGTCATGGCATCGTACCAAGAATACTTGATTGGATGGTTTACCTTAGCAGCATACTCCTTGGTATAGAGCATAAACTGGCGCATCTTTTCTCCAAGAGGTTCAACCAAATCCCCAGTTGTTTCTTGGTTAATGAAATAGCCATCATAGCCATAATACTTGGCCATATCTACCAATTTACGGGCAATTGGGAAGCTACCATCTGCGTCTTGCTTCAAAGCTTCAGCGAATTTTTCTTGATCAGCAATACTATTAGACCAGTTGAAGAAGAGTGTACCATATACAGGAACCCCGTTACGGTGACCTGCATCAATAACGTCAGGAGTTGGTACGAGACCTTCCCAGAAGACCATTGAATCTAGATATTGCCAATAGTCAAAAGCATAGGCCTTGAACTCTTCTCCACCAACAGAAGCATGGTCTTTTGCTTTAGAATTGGTGTTTGATAAGGCTTGAACTTTTGCTTCCTTGCTAGCTTTTTCATTGACCAAATGACCTGTCCGACGTGAAGCGAGGACAACAGATCCGCGGTTAATAGCATCATCTTCACGAGCACCTGGTTCCCATTTTAACAATTCTTCCCAAGAATTAAATTTGATTTCCTTTGGTTTTAATGTTTTTTCTGTATTTTTAGGGACATCTGGCTGGACTTCTTTTTCAGTCTTATTAGCTTCGGCTGCTGGCTTAGACTCATCCCCTTGGTTAGTTGCTTCGGGCTTTGCTTCTGTTTCCTTGTCAAACTTAGGTTTTGCTTCTGCAGATGGTGTTTCTGCAACCACCTCACTTGCTTTTTCCTCTGGTTTAGCTGCGCTAGCTGCTTCTGCAGTTTCAGTAGTTGAAGCTTCATTGCTTGCTGGCGAAGCAGTTTCAGATGCTGTCGCTACTCCTTCTGCCTTTTCTAGCTTGTTTTCTCTAGCATGTTCCCCTTCATTCTGCTTATCAGCTTCATTGGTCGAATACTCACTCTCTCCTGAAACAAGCTCTGTATTAGCTCCGCTATTTTCAGGAACTGCAGTTTCTTCAGCCAAGGCTGGACCAGCAAATAAAACAGCACCAATCATCAGCGAGCAGGCTCCTACTGATAACTTACGAATACTGTAACGACAACGTCTTTCAAAAAATGGATTCTTCATTTTCTCCTCCTAAAAGATTGATTTTGTTGTTTTTTAAGAAAGCGCTTTATATTCTGTAGTTTTTTATCAAACTCTAGAACCATGATAATCACATTTTTATCCTAAAACATTTTTAGACAAAAAACAATAGCTGTTTTCACAAATCTAAAATAAGGTTAAAAACTCTTAAAAATAATACACTTATCAATTATAATTTTCTTTTACAAACTTGACATTAACACTTGTTAGATTTACTTTTATCCTTTAAAATAGAATAGGAGATATTCCGCGATTATTTTTCGGAGGAAAAAGAAATGTCCATTAATTGGCAGGAAATTTTATTTCACTTTTTAGGTGGTCTGGGACTATTCTTATATAGTATCAAGACCATGGGAGACGGTTTGCAACAAGCTGCTGGAGATCGCCTTCGTTTTTACATTGACAAATATACTAGTAATCCTTTCTTTGGAGTTCTGGTTGGTATTGGGATGACTGCTCTAATTCAGTCTAGTTCTGGTGTAACAGTTATCACAGTCGGCCTGGTCAGTGCCGGTCTCCTAACCTTACGTCAGGCTATCGGAATTGTCATGGGGGCTAATATCGGGACAACAGTCACATCCTTTCTTATTGGGTTTAAACTAGGTGACTATGCCCTACCTATGCTCTTTATCGGTGCTGTCTGCCTCTTCTTTACAAAAAATCGGACAGTCAATAATATCGGACGCATCCTCTTTGGTGTCGGTGGTATCTTTTTTGCCCTCAATCTCATGAGCGGTGCAATGGCTCCACTCAAAGACTTACAGGTCTTTAAAGACTATATGATTGAGCTAAGTAAAAATCCTGTTTTGGGTGTCTTTGTCGGTACCGGCTTGACCTTACTGATTCAAGCTTCCTCGGCTACCATCGGGATTTTACAAAACCTCTACGCCAGCAATCTCATTGACCTGCAAGGAGCTTTGCCAGTTCTATTTGGTGACAATATCGGGACAACCATTACAGCCATCATTGCCTCTTTAGGTGCTAATATTGCAGCTAAACGGGTAGCAGGAGCTCATGTTGCCTTCAACGTTATCGGAACAGTCGTCTGCGTTATTTTTCTAGTTCCTTTTACAGCCCTGATTCATTGGTTTGAAGCTACGCTAAATCTAGCACCGGAAATGACCATCGCCTTTGCTCACGGAACCTTTAATATTACCAATACCATTGTCCAATTTCCATTTATCGGAGCTCTGGCTTACTTTGTAACCAAGATTATTCCTGGAGAGGACGAGGTTGTCAAATACGAACCCTTATATCTTGATGAACATTTCATCAAACAAGCCCCATCTATCGCTCTCGGAAATGCTAAGAAAGAGCTCTTGCACTTAGGAAACTACGCTGCTAAAGCCTTTGACCTTTCCTATAAGTATATCATTGACTTGGATGAAAAAATTGCTGAAAAAGGGCATAAAACCGAAGAAGCCATTAACACCATCGATGAGCAATTGACACGTTATCTCATTGCCCTTTCAAGCGAAGCTCTCAGTCAAAAAGAAAGCGAAGTGCTCACCAATATCCTTGATTCCTCCCGTGATTTGGAACGGATTGGAGACCACGCGGAGGCTCTACTCAATCTGACTGACTATCTTCAACGGAAAAATGTTGAATTTTCTGATGCCGCCTTGAAAGAATTAGAGGAAGTTTATCGTCAAACTAGTGACTTTATCAAAGATGCTCTGGATAGTGTGGAAAACAATGATATTGAAAAAGCACGCAGTCTTGTAGAACGCCATGAAGCAATCAATAAGATAGAACGTGTTCTCAGAAAAACCCACATCAAACGCCTCAACAAGGGCGAATGTTCAACACAAGCTGGGGTCAACTTTATCGACATCATCTCACACTACACTCGTGTATCAGACCACGCTATGAACCTTGCTGAAAAGGTTTTTGCAGAACAAATCTAAGAACCAAGAAGCTATCCATCATAATTGGATGGCTTTTTGCTTTTTCCTAAGCAAGACTAGTCTGAATGAAACTGAAAGAGTATTCTGCAGATATAGTGGATTAAATTAAAAAAGTATAGTATATTGAATCTATAACAGTACACCTTGACTGCTAAAATATTTCTATAAATTGATTTGGCTTTCCGAATTAATTTGTTCAGATTTTATTTCAATATACTGATAAATCCATTCACTAGCACAGGGCAAGAGGGAGTCGCTATTGATTTCAAGGGTAGCAGGTACACACAGAGGACTCCTACCTCAGATATACTTCAATATCATCGTATGCAAAAAACCTCTGAGATTCTTCTCAAAGGTTCTGATTTTGCTAATTGCTGTTCTCAACCGCTGCAGTAATAAAGGCAGTGTAGAGTTCTTCTGGGCGGTTTGGACGGCTTGACAGTTCAGGGTGATACTGACACGCTACAAAGAATTTATTTTCTGGAATTTCCACGATTTCGACCAAACGATTGTCTGGAGAAACTCCTGAGAAGACAAAGCCTGCTGCCTCAAACTGCTCACGGAAGGCATTGTTAAACTCATAACGGTGACGGTGACGGCGTTGCACCACTTCTTGATTGTGATAAGCAGCTGCTGCCTTAGAGCCACGTTTCAACTTAGACGGATAAAGCCCCAAGCGAAGGGTTCCGCCCATATCCTCAACATCAATCTGATCACGCATGATATCAATGATAGGGTATTTTGTTTCTGGTGCAAGCTCTGCAGAATTGGCACCTTCGAGTCCTAAAACGTGACGAGCAAATTCGATACATGTCAACTGCATTCCCAAGCAGACACCTAACATTGGAACATCATTTTCACGCGCATAGCGAATGGCTTGGATTTTCCCTTCCGTACCACGTTGTCCAAAACCACCTGGTACGATGATTCCGTCCGCATCAGACAAAAGCTCTGCCACATTCTCTGCTGTCACATCATTGGCATTGACCCAATTGATTTTAACTTCTGCATCGTTGGCATAGCCAGAGTGTTTCAAGGCTTCGACCACTGAGATATAGGCATCTTGCAACTCCACATACTTACCAACAAGGGAAATCTTAACTTGTTTCTTGAGGTTCATGACCTTGTCCACCATGGCTGACCATTCTGTCATATCCGCTGCTGGTGCGTCTAATTTCAAATGATCACAAACAATTTGGTCCATCCCTTGTGCCTGCAAGTTCAGTGGAATTTGGTAAAGGTGTTCAACATCCAACGATTCGATAACGGCTTCTGGTGCCACATCACAGAACTGGGCCAGTTTATTTTTAATTCCTTGACCAGCTGGCTCCTCTGTACGAATAACCAACATATTTGGTTGGATTCCCAAGCCACGCAATTCTTTGACAGAGTGTTGGGTTGGTTTGGTTTTCATTTCACCAGCAGCCTTGAGGTAAGGAAGCAAGGTTGTATGGATATACATGACATTATCCGCACCCACATCTGCCTTCATCTGACGAAGAGCCTCTAGGAATGGCAAGGACTCGATATCTCCTACTGTTCCACCAACCTCTGTGATAATGACATCAGAGTCGGTCGTTAGAGCGGCACGCTTGATTTTTTCTTTCAAAGCATCTGTGATATGAGGAATGACTTGAACAGTTGCCCCAAGGTATTCTCCACGGCGTTCTTTACTAAGAACTTCACTGTAAATTTTCCCAGTTGTCACGTTGGAATATTTGTTGAGATTGATATCGATGAAACGTTCATAGTGACCCAAGTCCAAATCTGTCTCAGCTCCGTCATCTGTCACAAAAACTTCCCCGTGCTGGTAAGGACTCATAGTTCCTGGATCAATATTGATATAAGGGTCAAATTTTTGAATGGTTACTTTAAGACCACGATTTTTCAAGAGACGGCCCAGACTCGCTGCCACAATCCCTTTCCCAATAGACGATACCACACCACCAGTTACAAAAATATATTTCGTAGACATAGATTCCTCTTTCTAAAGTGCTCAAGGTCTTGCTAACTACGTGGGGACATAGAAAACAAGACCCTACTAATAAGAATAATCTGGGACGACTGCACCAGATTCACAACTAATACTCTTCGAAAATCTCTTCAAACCGCGTCAACGTCGCCTTGCCGTAGATATGTGTTCCTGACTTTGTCAGTCTTATCTACAACCTCAAAACAGTGTTTTGAGCAGCCTACGGCTAGTTTCCTAGCTTGCTCTTTGATTTTCATTGAGCATAAAATACAAGAAGATAACTTCTTGAAAAAACAAAAATAGCTCCCTAAGAACTAGGGAGCCCCGACCTCTAAAAGAGGTGCCCAAACAATATGATACCTAAAAATAGGATAATTGTCAATAGCTAACTCTTATTCCTCGCTGGTTTCAGCGTCGTCATCTGAAAACTCGTCGTCTTCGTTGAGATCCACATCTTCTCCCAAGTCATCTGGAGCGATTTCGTTGATTTCTGCATCATAAGCTTCCACTTCATTTTTTTCATCATCTGGATTTTCATCATCGTATGAAAGAGCTGGATCTGCTTCGTATGCATCTTCGTCTTCTGGATCATCTGCATTGTAGTCAATGGCATCTGAATCACCATCCATAAAGGCATTGACACGTTTTTTCTTAGCTTTTGGTGCTACTTCATCGTCGTCATTTTCTTCAAGAGCGATGATTTCTTCGTCGATTTCGTCCACACCATACCATGAACGAAGACCCCATTTGTTGTCCCCAAGTGAGATAAAGCTACCGTCAAAGTTCAACTCTGTGTAGAACAAAGGCAAAGCTTCGCGGATATCGCTGTTTGATGTTCCAAGGTAGTTTTGAATTTCATTTACAAGATCGCTAAAATGCATCTCATGATCGCGACCACGAAGTTCCAAGATAGCACGCGCTACCTCAATCATAGATAGTTCACTTTTTTCTTGCCCAGCAAATACTTCTAATTCCAAAGCGTTTCTCCTCATTTATACTACTATCGCCAGAGCAAACAGACTCTGACCTCATTTTATCATTTACTCTTTATTTTACGATAATTTTGCGGAATAGTCAAAGGTTAAGGGGGAGAAAGTGGCAGGATTAGACTAATTCCAATATAAAACTCCTTCCTTTTTCTGTTGCTCCATTTTCCACAAATCCAAGCGACTTGAAACACCTCCTAGAAGCATGATTGTAGGTGTAGATTTCCTTAACTCTCAATTCTTTCCATCCTTTTACTCGAGCAAATTCAATCAAAGCACTTAGAATCTTTTTTCCAAGTCCTCGATGTTGGTAAGCGGAATTCCCAATCACAATGGGGAGATTATCCTGAGATAGTGTAATATCCCCAATTGGAAACCATTCTCCCTTCTCCTTGACTTCAATCCAAAAAAGCTCACCATGCCGATCCAAATAGGAATACATGGCTTCCAAGGTCACTTGACTGTAAGGAAGCTTCACCCCATCTACGAGGTAAACCAAGTTCACATCCTGATACCAAGCAAAAGCTTCCTCACAATGATTGACCTTATAATAAGGAACAAGACACAATGCACTACCTTTTCAACAAAAGAGTTGCTGCTTGATTAAAACCATCACACCAGTTATACCATTTTGCTTCATACCCATCTTGAGCTAGGATACGATCTTTTAAATCAAAAACAGAGTAAATAGACTTCCTGCAAAACTAGAATCCTAGTTCACGGTTGATAATGCCAGCAATCGAGTTCATTCGTAAGCCGAAGCGTTTACGATGATTTCGATAGGTTGTTGAAAACATTTTAAACGTTTTTACTTTGGCAAAGATGTTCTCAACCTTGCTTCTCTCCTTAGATAGCGC
>NZ_VMMS01000061.1:0-27269 GCF_013277315.1 Streptococcus sp. 2106 | reverse complement strand
TTTGAGGTTGCAGATAAGACTGACGAAGTCAGGAACCATACCTACGGCAAGGCGACGTTGACGTGGTTTGAAGAGATTTTCGAAGAGTATTAATACTAGGAAAAGGACAGTTAGAGTCTTCTGTGTTATACTAGAGATATGTTAGATTTGAAAGAATACGGTATCGCCATGTGGCCGGAGGAAAAGATCATTTCTTTTCGTAAGAAACTTCTCAACTGGTATGATGAAAACAAAAGAGATTTACCCTGGCGTAGAAGTAAAAATCCTTATCATATCTGGGTATCTGAAATCATGCTCCAGCAGACCAGGGTGGATACAGTTATTCCTTATTACGAACGATTTTTGGACTGGTTTCCAACAGTGGAAAGTTTGGCGAATGCGCCTGAAGAGCGTTTGTTGAAGGCTTGGGAAGGTTTGGGTTATTATTCTCGAGTTCGTAATATGCAGGCTGCAGCCCAGCAGATTATGACTGACTTTGGGGGCCAATTTCCAAACACCTATGAAGGAATTTCCAGTTTGAAAGGGATTGGCCCTTACACAGCAGGAGCCATTTCCAGTATCGCTTTTAATTTGCCTGAGCCAGCTGTAGATGGTAATGTTATGCGTGTTTTGGCCCGTCTGTTCGAAGTCAACCATGATATTGGGATTCCAAGTAATCGCAAAATTTTTCAGGCAATGATGGAAATCTTGATTGATCAGGATCGTCCAGGCGACTTTAATCAAGCTTTGATGGATTTAGGGTCTGATATTGAGGCTCCTGTAAATCCCAGACCAGAAGAAAGCCCAGTTAAGGACTTCAGTGCAGCATATCAGAATGGAACCATGGACCGTTATCCAATTAAGGCTCCCAAGAAAAAGCCAGTTCCTATTTATCTAAAAGCCTTGGTGGTAAAGAATAGTCAGGGACAATTTTTGCTTGAAAAAAATGAAAGCGAAAAGCTATTGGCAGGTTTTTGGCATTTCCCACTGGTAGAAGTTGATGATTTTTCGCAAGAAGAGCAGTTTGACCTCTTTCATCAGGTTGCGGAAGAAAGTGTAAACTTTGGCCCCAGTCCAGAGGAGAGTTTCCAGCAGGACTATGACCTAGATGTTGCTTGGTTTGATGTTTATTTTGAGACTGTCAAGCATGTCTTTAGTCATCGTAAATGGCATGTTCAAATTGTAACAGGTCAGGTGAGTGACTACCATGATTTTTCAGATAGGGAAGTTCGCTGGCTTTCACCAGAAGAGTTCAAGAATTACCCACTTGCCAAACCCCAACAAAAAATCTGGCAGGCTTATGCAAAAGCCAACTTAGACAGTAGCCAAGACTAGCTATCGTGTCTTCTTGTTATTTTTTTGGTATAATAGTAGAGAAAAAGGTGAACATATGAAAAAAATACTAATTGTAGATGATGAGAAACCAATCTCGGATATTATCAAGTTTAATATGACCAAGGAAGGTTACGAGGTTGTAACTGCTTTTAACGGTCGTGAAGCGTTAGAGCAATTTGAAGCAGAGCAGCCAGATATTATTATTCTGGATTTGATGCTTCCAGAAATTGATGGTTTAGAAGTTGCTAAGACCATTCGCAAGACAAGTAGTGTACCCATTCTTATGCTGTCAGCTAAGGATAGTGAATTTGATAAGGTTATCGGTTTGGAACTTGGGGCAGATGACTATGTAACGAAACCCTTCTCCAATCGTGAGTTGCAGGCGCGTGTTAAAGCTCTTCTGCGTCGTTCTCAACCTATGCCAGTAGATGGTCAGGAAGCAGATAGTAAACCTCAACCTATCCAAATTGGGGATTTAGAAATTGTTCCAGACGCCTACGTGGCTAAAAAATATGGCGAAGAACTAGACTTAACCCATCGTGAATTTGAGCTTTTGTATCATTTAGCATCGCATACAGGTCAAGTCATCACGCGCGAACACTTGCTTGAGACTGTCTGGGGTTATGACTATTTTGGTGATGTCCGTACAGTTGATGTGACTGTCCGACGTCTGCGTGAGAAGATTGAAGATACGCCCAGCCGACCAGAGTATATCTTGACACGCCGTGGTGTAGGGTATTACATGAGAAATAATGCTTGATTTACTGAAACAAACCATTTTTACCAGAGATTTTATCTTTATCCTGATTTTGTTAGGTTTCATCCTTGTTGTGACCCTCTTATTACTGGAAAATAGACGTGATAATATTCAGTTGAAGCAAATCAATCAAAAGGTTAAAGATTTGATTGCAGGAGATTATTCCAAGGTTCTTGATATGCAAGGTGGGTCTGAAATCACCAATATTACCAATAATTTGAATGACTTGTCGGAGGTTATTCGTCTCACTCAGGAAAATCTAGAACAAGAGAGTAAGAGGCTAAATAGTATTCTGTTTTATATGACAGATGGGGTTCTTGCGACCAACCGTCGGGGTCAGATTATCATGATTAACGATACAGCCAAGAAGCAACTGGGGTTGGTTCAGGAAGATGTTCTGAATAGAAGCATTTTGGAATTGCTCAAGATAGAAGAAAACTATGAATTGCGTGATTTGATTACCCAAAGTCCAGAATTGTTGCTAGATTCCCAAGATATCAATGGTGAATATTTGAACCTTCGAGTTCGCTTTGCCTTGATACGTCGAGAGTCTGGCTTTATTTCAGGTTTGGTGGCTGTTTTGCATGATACGACGGAGCAGGAGAAGGAAGAACGCGAACGAAGACTCTTTGTTTCCAATGTTAGCCATGAGTTACGGACTCCTCTGACTAGCGTAAAATCCTATCTTGAAGCCTTGGATGAGGGGGCTTTGTGTGAAACTGTAGCACCAGACTTTATCAAGGTTTCTCTTGATGAGACCAACCGTATGATGCGCATGGTGACGGATCTCCTCCATCTTTCACGTATTGATAATGCTACCAGTCACCTAGATGTGGAACTGATTAACTTCACTGCTTTTATTACCTTTATCCTCAATCGTTTTGACAAGATGAAAGGACAGGAAAAGGAGAAAAAATATGAGTTGGTGAGAGATTATCCCATCAATTCTATCTGGATGGAAATTGATACAGATAAGATGACGCAGGTTGTCGACAATATTTTAAATAATGCTATTAAGTATTCGCCAGATGGGGGTAAAATCACTGTCAGAATGAAGACAACTGAAGACCAGATGATTTTATCCATTTCTGACCACGGTTTGGGGATTCCTAAGCAGGATTTACCACGTATCTTTGACCGTTTCTATCGTGTGGATCGTGCTAGAAGTCGTGCACAAGGTGGTACAGGTCTAGGACTGTCTATCGCTAAAGAAATTATCAAACAACATAAGGGCTTTATTTGGGCCAAGAGTGAATACGGCAAGGGTTCAACCTTTACCATTGTGCTCCCTTATGATAAGGATGCAGTGAAAGAAGAAGTATGGGAGGACGAAGTAGAAGACTAGAATGAGTGAAATAGGCTTTAAATACAGTATTTTAGCGTCGGGTTCCAGTGGAAATTCCTTTTATCTGGAAACCTCAAAAAAGAAGCTTTTAGTAGATGCAGGCTTATCTGGTAAGAAAATTACCAGCCTACTTGCTGAAATTAACCGCAAGCCAGAAGACCTGGATGCCATCTTGATTACCCATGAGCATTCAGACCATATCCATGGAGTAGGCGTTTTGGCTCGCAAGTATGGTATGGATCTTTATGCCAATGAAAAGACCTGGCAGGCTATGGAAAATAGCAAGTATCTCGGTAAGGTAGACTCGTCGCAAAAGCATATTTTTGAAATGGGTAAAACCAAAACCTTTGGAGATATCGACATCGAGAGTTTTGGTGTAAGCCATGATGCAGTCGCACCGCAGTTTTATCGCTTTATGAAGGATGACAAGAGTTTTGTCATGCTGACTGATACAGGTTATGTTAGCGATCGTATGGCGGGAATTGTCGAAAATGCGGACGGCTATCTTATTGAGTCCAATCATGATGTAGAGATTTTGCGAGCAGGTTCTTACGCTTGGCGACTCAAACAACGAATCCTATCTGACCTCGGTCACCTTTCTAACGAAGACGGTGCTGAAGCTATGATTCGTACCTTGGGAAACCGCACTAAGAAAATCTACCTTGGGCATTTATCTAAGGAGAACAATATCAAGGAACTGGCTCATATGACCATGGTCAATCAGCTGGCTCAAGCTGATCTGGGAGTCGGAGTGGACTTTAAGGTTTATGATACCTCACCAGATACCGCAACACCCTTGACGGACATATAAAAAGAACGCTGAGAAGGTGTTCTTTTTATATTGACTGAACACCTAAAAAGTAATACAATGGTGTTACCATTAAAAAAGGGAGTGCAAAAGATGACTACTATTACATTAAAAGTTTCTGAAGCTGATAAAACATTTATGAAAGCAATGGCTAAGTTTGAAGGAGTTTCCCTGTCGGAACTGATCCGCACCAAAACTCTTGAAGCTCTAGAAGACGAATACGATGCTCGTGTGGCAGATTTAGCCTATCAAGAGTATTTAGAAGACTTGGAAAAAGGAGTTGAACCCATTACTTGGGAAGAAATGATGCATGATTTAGGCTTGGAGGATGAATAATTTGTATAAATTAGTTCCGACAAGACGATTCATCAAGCAATTGAAAAAATTGGACCGTTATACGCAGAAGCTAATTACAAACTATTTACAAACCAATGTTTTGGAAGATCCAAGACGACACGGAAAGGCTTTGGTTGGTAATCGCGTTGGTCAATGGCGCTATAGAATTGGTAATTATCGAGTTATCGTACAAATTGTAGATGATGAATTAGTTGTTGCTACTCTAGAAGTTGGTCATCGGAGAGATATTTATTGAATTACTTTTTTCCAAGTAAATTTTCATTCTTTAAAATATGATATAATAGGGCTTACAATATAAGAGAGGTTGCTTATGACAATAGATATTAGTGAAGAAAGTTTAGCTAAAGAATCGGCTGACTTATTAAAAATTCTTTTAAAAGATCGAACGACAAAGAAATCAATTGTTTGGGCAACGCATTCTTATAGCTTGTTAGGAAAAGGCTTTAGTCCTAGTGATGCTATTAGTCCAAGTAAGGTTACTGGAAACTATGCCAACTTGATTCAACCCAGATCTGAAAAATCCAAATATGAGCAAAAAGATCGGACAAAAATAAGGGCAGAAGTGTTTACACCAACTTGGTTGGTCGCAAAGCAAAATGGATATGTAGAATCGGAACTAGGCTCGTTAAGTCTTGAAGAGTATGTTGACTTACGGTGGTTAGAGATAACTTGTGGTGAAGCACCCTATATGGTAACGAGATATGATAACGTAACTGGTGAGGAAATTCCATTATCTGAGCGTGTTGGGTTTGTAGATAGAAAACTACAACGGATTAGTCGTGAGGTTTCAGATGAAGTCGCCTTTTATAAACTTATAAAAGAAGCTTATCGTGCTTCGTATGGTTATGAGTACCAAGGGGACTCTCTACTTTTGGCGCGTGAGAATCTTTTGGCAACTTTTGAGGACTATTATCTAGCTAAGACTGGAAATCAACCAACATTAGAGCAGAAGAAAGAGATTGCAACTATCATCTCTTACAATGTCTTTCAGATGGATGGACTGAAAAAAACCAGTCCTTATTCAGCTAAACAAAGGCAATCTCAACAATTGAGTTTGTTTGCGGATGAGCTAGAGGTCCAAGATGTAGAAGAATCTAAAACCCATATCAAAGACTGGAAAAAGAATAGAATGATAGGTTTTGAGCGCCTATCTAGCGAGGAAAGTGAAATGAAATTTGATGTCGTGATAGGAAATCCGCCGTATCAGGAAATAGGAGAAGCTAGAGATGAGCCGATATATCACTATTTTATTGATGAAGCTTATAAAATCGCAGATAAATCTATACTAATCACCCCAGCAAGGTTTTTATTTAAAGCTGGTCAAACTCCTAAAAATTGGATGGAAAAGATGCTTGAAGACAAGCATTTAAAAGTTCAATTCTATGAACTTAAAAGCGGTAAAGTATTTACAGGAACGGATATTAAGGGTGGAGTAGCAATAACTTATCGTGATGTTGATAAAGATTTGGGACCAATCGGAGTATTTACTATTTTTGAAACTTTGAATGGTATTGTAAAAAAAATCGAAAAACATCCAGAATTTGAAACTTTTTCTGATTTAGTTTATCCTCAAGGTATTTATAGATTTTCAAATAAACTTTTTTCTGATTATCCAAATGCTGAAAAGCTGCAAGGAAAAGGAACAAAAAATAAAATTGTTTCGAAATCACTAACTCAGTTAGATTTTGTTTTCAAAAACAAAGAAGAAAAAGACCATGTTGCTCTACTTGGAAGAATTGGCTCCGAACGTGTTTATCGATATATTAATAAAAAATATTTAGATTTACCGGAAACATTCGAAAATTATAATGTTTTTGTACCAGAAGCTAATGGAAGTGGTGCCTTAGGTGAAGTCTTATCAACACCCCTAATCGGGGAACCCCTAATCGGGCATACAGATACTTTTTTATCTATTGGTAATTTTAAAACAAAATTTGAAGCCGATGCTTGTATTAAATTTATTAAAACTAAATTCGCTAGAGTATTATTAGGTGTTTTGAAAGTTACTCAGCATAACTCACGCAAAACTTGGTATTACGTTCCACTCCAAGACTTTACAAATGATTCAGACATTGATTGGACACAATCAGTGGCTTATATTGACCGTCAGCTCTATCAAAAATATGGTCTTTCTCCAGAGGAAATTGCCTTTATTGAGACACATGTAAGGGAGATGGATTAGAGAAGTATTTTTATTTGACAAATAGCGCTCAATGATCTATAATAGACACATAGGATTAGGTCAGGAAGCATACGATGCCCTGACCCTTTTTGTACTTATGAGATGAGAAAGTCATTTGTTAGATAAATTGACTTGGTTAGCAAACGTTCAAAAAAGGAAAACTTATGCCAGTAGAAATTAAAACCACTAAAGAGATTCATCCTAAAATCTATGCCTACACCACACCGACAGTAACCAGTAATGAAGGCTGGATTAAGATTGGGTATACAGAACGTGATGTCACACAACGTATCAAGGAGCAAACGCATACAGCTCATATAGATACAGACATATTATGGACTGGTGATGCAGCTTATACAGAAGAGCCTGATAAGGGGAAAACTTTCAAGGACCATGATTTCCACCATTTCTTGTCTTTCCATGATGTAGAACGTCGTCCCAAGACGGAATGGTTCTATTTTAATGGAACTCCTGAAAAATCAAAAAATCTTTTTGATAAGTTTGTTCAGCATGATTTGTCTGGTTATCAGCCTGGAAAAGGACAGGACTATACTCTGCGACAAGAGCAAGAAGAAGCAGTTGCTAAGACATTAGCTTATTTCCAAGAACATGCTGGAGGCAAATTTCTCTGGAATGCCAAACCACGATTTGGTAAAACCTTGTCTACCTATGACCTAGCTCGTCGAATGGAAGCTGTTAATGTCCTAATTGTAACAAACCGCCCTGCCATTGTTAACTCATGGTATGATGATTTTGAAACATTCATAGCAGGCCAGACGACTTACAAGTTTGTTTCTGAATCAGATAGCCTTAAGAGTCGTCCAACTTTGTCACGTAAAGAATTTGTTGGTATTTTAGATGACGATGTAAGACAACTTGCTTTTATCAGTCTCCAAGACTTGAAAGGTTCTGTTTATTTAGGTGGAGAGCACGATAAACTCAAATGGGTGACTGATCTGCATTGGGATTTGTTGGTTATTGACGAGGCTCATGAAGGAGTTGATACCTTCAAGACTGACCAAGCCTTTAATAAGATTCGACGGAATTTTACTCTGCATTTGTCAGGTACACCATTTAAAGCATTGGCAAAGGGAGAGTTTACCGAGGAGCAAATCTATAACTGGTCTTATGCTGATGAGCAGGCAGCCAAAACTATTTGGTCGCCTGAGCAAGAAGAGGAAAATCCATATGAAACCTTACCTCAGTTAAATCTCTTTACCTATCAAATGTCTCAGATGATTGGTGAAGAGCTAGAGAAAGGCGCTCAACTTGATGGTGAAAATATTGACTATGCTTTTGACTTGAGTGAATTTTTCGCTACAGATGATAAAGGTAAATTTATCCATGAGCAAGATGTCAAAAATTGGTTAGATACTCTGTCAAGCAATGAAAAGTATCCATTTTCAACCAAAGAACTTCGGAACGAACTCAAGCATACTTTTTGGCTGTTGGAGCGTGTAGCATCAGCTAAGGCTTTAAAAGCACTACTAGAAGAACACCCCATCTATGAAAACTATGAGATCGTTCTAGCTGCTGGTGACGGACGTATGTCCGAAGAAGACGATAAAGTCAAACTCAAATCCTTGGACTTGGTTAGAAAAGCGATAGCAGGTAATGACAAAACCATTACCCTATCCGTCGGTCAATTGACGACAGGTGTCACTATCCCTGAGTGGACAGGTGTATTGATGTTATCGAATTTGAAATCACCTGCACTTTATATGCAGGCCGCCTTCCGTGCTCAAAATCCTTACTCATGGATCGATAACAAAGGAAATCAGTTTCGCAAAGAAAGAGCCTATGTATTTGACTTTGCGCCGGAAAGAACCTTGATTCTCTTTGATGAGTTTGCCAACAACTTATCGCTTGCGACTGCAGGAGGCGGCGGGACTTCGACAACTCGTGAAGAAAACATCAGAGAATTACTCAATTTCTTCCCTGTCATAGCTGAAGACCGTGCTGGTAAAATGGTTGAAATTGATGCCAAGGCGGTTCTAACCATTCCTCGCCAGATAAAAGCTAGAGAAGTTCTTAAACGTGGCTTTATGTCCAATCTATTATTTGATAATATCAGCGGTATTTTCCAAGCTAGTCAAACAGTTCTAGACATTTTAAATGAGCTGCCAGTTGAAAAGGAAGGGAAGGTACAAGATAGTTCTGATTTATTAGACTTTTCAGATGTTACAGTAGATGATGAGGGAAATGCAGTAGTAGACCATGAAATTGTAGTTAATCAGCAAATGCGACTTTTTGGTGAAAAAGTTTATGCGCTGGGTGAGTCAGTTACAGAAGTGATGGCCCAGAATGAGGAAAAATCTCATAGGAAGTTGGCTTCTGAGTTGAGTCAAACAGTTTCTCCAGTGATTGTAGAAGATTTAAAAGCTGAATACAACCTTAAAACTCGGGAAACAGACCAAATCAAGAAACAAATTACAGCAACACTTGAGAATGAAATTCGAAAAAATGATATCGAAAGAAAAATTTCTGAAGCTCATATCAGGGAAGAATTGCAGCAACAAATTAAAGAAGCAGATGATAAGGAGCAAAAGGATAAGATTCAAGAAGATTTGGATAAACGTTTAGAAGAAAATAAGCTCATTCACAAAGAAAAACTAGAGCAAACACTCAAAAAAGAAGTGGAAAAAATGCCTGAGAAGTTTATCGAACAGGTTGAGAGAAAACGTGTTGAACAGTTGAAACAATCAGCTCAAGATGAGATTCGTGACCATCTTCGTGGATTTGCACGAACCATCCCAAGTTTTATTATGGCTTATGGCAATCAATCTCTAACACTTGATAATTTTGAGACCTTTGTTCCTGAACATGTTTTTTATGAAGTAACAGGGATTACGATTGATCAGTTTAGATATTTGCGAGATGGTGGGCAGGATTTTGCAGGGCATCTCTTTGATAAAGCAACATTTGACGAAGCTATTCAAGAATTTCTTCGCAAGAAAAAGGAGTTGGCGGATTATTTTAAAGATCAAAAAGAAGACATTTTTGACTATATTCCACCGCAGAAGACCAACCAAATTTTCACTCCTAAACGAGTGGTGAAAAGGATGGTGGATGATTTGGAAAAGGAAAATCCAGGGATTTTTGATGATCCATCTAAGACTTTTATTGATTTATATATGAAGTCAGGTCTCTATATTGCAGAATTGGTTAAACGCCTCTATAATAGTGATGGTTTGAAACAATTATTTCCAGATTCTGAAAAACGTTTGAAGCATATTTTAGAGAATCAGGTTTATGGATTTGCTCCGTCTGAGATTATCTATAATATCTCGACTAATTTTATATTTGGCAATCTTTCTAAAGATATCAGTAGGAAGAATTTTGTTTTAGCAGATACCATTCCAGCGGCTAAAGAAGGGCGCATTCAAAAGTTGGTTGATTCCTATTTTGAAAATAATTAAAAAGAAGGCTGAGTCAAAATTCTTTGAAATCAGAAAAAACGCATAAGATAAGGTATTGACAATCCTTGGTATTATGCGTTTTATTGTGGGAAGATGTATAATGGATTGAAATAAGATATGAACAAATCGAGTAGGAAAGGAAAATTGATTTATAGAAATGTTTTAGTAGTAGATGCGTACCGTTATAGATTCAATGCACTATAAAATCTGAAGAAAGCAATTTTTAACCAGATCTTAGAAGCAGTTGTGTACTACTCTAACTTCAATAGACTATATCATACAGCTAAAAAAAACAACTCCCTGATGATTCAAGGAGTTGTCTATAGTTAAATTAATTTTTAGAAGCTTCTTAGAATTCTGGATTTTTCCATGCTTCGTCAATAATAGCTTGCAATTCTTTAGCAGATGCTTGCATTTTTTGAGTTTCTGCATCGTTCAATGGAATGTTTACTGGACGAACGATACCGTGTGCTCCAACGATAGCTGGTTGACCGATAAAGACGTTCTCAATTCCGTATTGACCTTCTTGGAATACGGAAAGTGGAAGGACTGCGTTTTCATCGTCAAGGATTGCTTTAGTGATACGAGCGAGGGCTACAGCGATACCGTAGTATGTAGCACCTTTCTTGTTAATGATTGAGTATGCAGCGTCGCGAACAGAAATGAAGAGTTCTACAAGGTCAGCTTCATTCAAGTCACGGTTAGCTTGCAACCATTGTTCCAATTTTACACCGGCAACGTTAGCATGTGACCAAACGGCAAACTCAGAGTCACCGTGTTCACCCATGATATAGGCGTGAACTGAACGAGCGTCAACACCGATTTTTTCAGCAAGGGCTTGACGGAAACGAGCTGAGTCAAGTGAAGTACCTGAACCGATAACGCGTTCTTTAGGGAAACCAGAGAATTTCCAAGTTGAGTAAGTCAAAACGTCAACTGGGTTAGCAGCAACAAGGAAGATACCTTTGAAACCTGATTCAACAACTTGAGTTACGATTGATTTGTTGATAGCAAGGTTTTTACCTACAAGGTCAAGACGAGTTTCACCTGGTTTTTGAGGCGCACCTGCAGTGATCACAACAAGGTCAGCGTCTGCACAGTCAGAGTATTGAGCTGCATAGATTTTTTTAGGTGAAGTGAAGGCAAGGGCGTGACTAAGGTCAAGCGCATCACCAACAGCTTTTTCATGCAATTGTGGAATTTCGATAATTCCAAGCTCTTGTGCAATTCCTTGGTTAACAAGTGCAAAAGCGTAAGATGAACCTACAGCACCATCACCGACAAGGATAACTTTTTTGTGTTGTTTAGTTGAAGTCATTGTTCTAAACATCTCCTTAATTTTATTAGGGGATTTTCCCTAGACAACTTCATTCTATCACTTTTAAAAAACTTTGTCACGAATATGCCGTATAGTTCTCTATGTAAACGTTTTAGTGGTTTAGAGGCTGAAATAGATGGGAATTTATGGTATAATGTTGTTACTTACTAATTGTGAAATGAGGCATTTATTAATGCAGGATAAAAATTTAGTGAATGTCAATCTGACAAAGGAGATGAAGGCTAGCTTTATCGACTACGCCATGAGTGTTATCGTAGCGCGAGCTCTTCCTGATGTTCGAGATGGCTTAAAACCTGTTCACCGTCGCATTCTCTACGGAATGAATGAATTGGGTGTTACTCCAGACAAACCCCATAAAAAATCTGCTCGTATTACAGGGGATGTCATGGGTAAATACCACCCACACGGGGATTCCTCTATTTATGAAGCCATGGTCCGTATGGCTCAATGGTGGAGCTACCGTTACATGCTTGTAGATGGTCATGGGAATTTTGGTTCCATGGATGGAGATAGTGCTGCCGCTCAACGTTATACCGAGGCACGTATGAGCAAGATTGCTCTGGAAATGCTTCGTGATATCAACAAAAATACAGTTGATTTTGTTGATAACTATGATGCCAATGAACGGGAACCCTTGGTCTTGCCAGCGCGTTTTCCAAACCTTTTGGTTAATGGAGCAACTGGTATTGCTGTTGGGATGGCAACCAATATTCCACCTCATAATCTAGGTGAAACCATTGATGCAGTGAAGTTGGTCATGGATAATCCTGAAGTGACTACCAAGGAATTGATGGAAGTCTTGCCTGGACCAGATTTTCCAACAGGTGCCCTTGTCATGGGGAAATCAGGTATCCATAAGGCTTATGAAACAGGTAAAGGTTCGATTGTCCTACGTTCTCGTACAGAGATTGAAACGACTAAGACTGGTCGTGAGCGCATCGTTGTAACAGAATTTCCTTACATGGTTAATAAAACCAAGGTACATGAGCATATTGTTCGTTTGGTTCAGGAAAAACGTATTGAGGGGATTACAGCAGTACGTGATGAGTCAAACCGTGAAGGGGTTCGATTTGTTATTGAAGTCAAGCGTGATGCCTCAGCCAATGTTATCCTTAATAATCTCTTCAAGATGACCCAGATGCAAACCAACTTTGGTTTCAATATGCTGGCTATCCAAAATGGTATACCGAAAATTTTGTCTCTTCGTCAGATTTTGGATGCTTATATCGAGCACCAAAAAGAAGTAGTTGTTCGTCGTACACGTTTTGATAAGGAAAAAGCGGAAGCGCGCGCTCATATCTTAGAAGGTCTCTTGATTGCGCTAGACCATATCGACGAAGTGATTCGTATCATTCGTGCTAGTGAAACGGATGCGGAAGCACAAGCTGAGTTGATGAGTAAGTTTAAGCTTTCTGAACGTCAAAGTCAGGCCATCCTAGACATGCGTCTTCGTCGTTTGACAGGTTTGGAACGCGATAAGATTCAATCTGAGTATGATGACCTCTTGGCTCTGATTGCGGACTTAGCGGATATTCTTGCTAAGCCTGAACGTGTTTCTCAAATCATCAAAGACGAATTGGATGAAGTTAAACGTAAATTTTCCGATAAACGCCGTACAGAGTTGATGGTTGGACAGGTCTTGAGTCTCGAGGATGAGGACTTGATTGAAGAATCGGATGTCTTAATTACCCTTTCTAACAAAGGATACATTAAACGTCTGGACCAAGCTGAATTTACTGCTCAAAAACGTGGGGGTCGTGGTGTCCAAGGAACAGGAGTGAAAGATGATGACTTTGTTCGTGAGTTAGTGTCAACTAGCACCCATGATCATCTGCTCTTCTTCACAAATAAAGGACGAGTCTATCGCTTGAAGGGGTATGAAATCCCTGAGTATGGTCGAACTGCCAAAGGGCTACCAGTAGTCAATCTCTTGAAATTGGATGAAGACGAAAATATTCAGACGGTTATCAATGTTGAGTCTGATCGCAGTGATGATGCTTATCTCTTCTTTACAACCCGTCACGGTATTGTGAAGAGAACCAGTGTTAAGGAATTTGCCAATATTCGTCAAAATGGTCTCAAAGCGCTGAATTTAAAGGATGAAGATGAGTTAATCAATGTCTTGTTGGCGGAAGGAGATATGGATATTATCATTGGTACCAAGTTTGGTTATGCAGTTCGCTTTAATCAATCAGCCGTTCGTGGTATGAGTCGTATCGCCACTGGTGTGAAAGGTGTTAACCTTCGTGAAGGAGACACAGTTGTTGGTGCCAGCTTGATTACTGATCAAGATGAGGTTCTTATTATCACAGAAAAAGGATATGGTAAGCGTACAGTCGCTACTGAATACCCAACAAAAGGTCGTGGTGGTAAGGGAATGCAGACAGCTAAAATTACCGAAAAAAATGGCTTGCTGGCCGGTCTTATGACTGTTCAAGGGGATGAGGATTTGATGATTATCACTGATACAGGTGTCATGATTCGAACCAATCTTGCCAATATTTCACAAACAGGACGTGCAACTATGGGAGTTAAAGTAATGCGCCTGGATCAAGATGCTCAGATAGTGACTTTCACAACGGTTGCGGTGGCAGAAAAAGAAGAGGTTGGGACAGAAAATGAAACAGAAGGTGAAGAATAATGTCTCATAAAAATAATAAAAAGAAAAACAAGCGAAAAAATCTGCTGACAAATATCCTAGCAGGATTTCTGATATTACTGTCACTGGCTTTGATTTTTAATGCGCAAATTCGAAATATTTTCATAGTCTGGAATACCAATAAGTATCAAGTTAGCCAGGTATCAAAAGAAAAATTAGAAGAAAATCAGGATACAGAAGGCAATTTTGACTTTGATTCTGTCAAAGCTATCTCTTCGGAAGCTGTTCTAACTTCTCAATGGGATGCTCAAAAATTACCAGTTATTGGGGGAATTGCAATTCCTGAATTGGAAATGAATTTGCCGATTTTTAAAGGACTTGATAATGTTAATCTCTTCTACGGAGCTGGTACAATGAAACGCGAGCAAGTAATGGGGGAAGGAAATTATAGTCTAGCTAGTCACCATATCTTTGGTGTTGATAATGCTAATAAAATGTTATTTTCTCCTTTAGATAATGCTAAAAATGGCATGAAGATTTATCTAACCGATAAAAATAAAGTTTATACTTATGAAATACGTGAAGTCAAACGTGTGACACCGGATCGTGTTGATGAAGTTGATGATAGAGAAGGGGTCAATGAAATCACATTAGTAACCTGTGAAGACCTTGCTGCTACAGAACGTATTATTGTCAAAGGTGATTTGAAAGAAACAAAAGATTATTCACAAACATCTGATGAAATCCTAACAGCTTTCAATCAACCATATAAACAATTTTATTAATACAAATCAGTGAAATCCAGAATTTCACTGATTTTTTTAAGATTTTCATAAAAATATAGTAAAATGAAATAAGAATAGGACGAATCGATCAGGACAGTCAAATCGATTTCTAACAATGTTTTAGAAGTATATGTGTACTATTCTAGTTTCAATCTACTATACTTGCCAAAAGGTGTCGGCTCCATCTTTACCTTCCATGTCAAAGGTGGGGAGGCAGAAGCCCGCAAGGTCATTGATCATTTAGAAATCTTTTCTGATTTTGCAAACGTGGCAGATGCTAAATCGCTTGTTGTCCATCCAGCAACAACCACTCATGGTCAATTGTCAGAAAAAGACCTAGAAGCAGCAGGTGTCACACCAAATCAAATCCACTTGTCAATCGGTCTTGAAAATGTAGAAGATTTGATTGAAGATTTGCGCTTGGCCTTGGAGAAAATTTAAAGTAAAAGAAGATAAACAGTGGGTTTCGACTCGCTGTTTTTGATTTTCCTTCAGGCATGATATAATGGATAAAGAAGTCTAGAAAGAGGAATGTAATGAACGAAATCAAATGTCCCAACTGTGGGGAAGTCTTTACAGTAAATGAAAGCCAGTATGCTGAACTTTTGTCCCAAGTGAGAACGGCAGAGTTTGATAAGGAACTACACGATAGGATGAGGCAAGAACTGGCCTTGGCTGAGCAAAAGGCTATGAATGAGCAACAGACTAAACTGGCTCAGAAGGATCAAGAAATTGCGCAATTACAGAGTCAGATCCAAAACTTTGATACAGAAAAAGAATTGGCCAAGAAAGAAGTTGAAGAGACAAGCCATCAGGCCCTCTTGGCTAAGGACAAGGAAGTACAGGCCTTGGAGAACCAATTGTCTACCTTGCGTTTAGAGCATGAAAATCAACTGCAAAAGACCCTTTCTGACCTAGAAAAAGAACATGTTCAGGTCAAAAATCAGCTCCTCTTGCAAGAAAAGGAAAATGAGTTGTCTTTGGCTTCTGTTAAGCAAAACTATGAAGCCCAGCTTAAAGCAGCTAGTGAACAAGTCGAGTTCTATAAGAATTTCAAAGCCCAGCAATCTACAAAAGCGATCGGGGAAAGTCTGGAACAGTATGCAGAGAGTGAGTTTAACAAGGTCCGTAGTTTCGCCTTTCCAAATGCCTACTTTGAGAAGGATAACAAGGTCTCTGTGCGTGGGTCTAAGGGAGACTTCATCTTCCGTGAGTGTGATGAAAATGGGGTAGAGATTATCTCCATCATGTTTGAGATGAAGAATGAAGCTGACGGAACGGAGAAGAAGCACAAGAATGCAGATTTTTACAAGGAATTAGACAAGGACCGTCGGGAGAAGAACTGTGAGTATGCCGTTTTGGTGACCATGCTTGAGGCCGATAATGACTACTTTAACACAGGGATTGTAGATGTCAGCCACGAGTATGAAAAGATGTATGTGGTTCGTCCTCAATTCTTTATTCAGTTGATTGGGCTCTTACGTAATGCGGCTCTTAATTCTTTAAAATACAAGCAGGAGTTAGCGCTTGTTCGCGAGCAAAATATCGACATTACACATTTTGAGGAAGACTTGGATGCCTTTAAGCTAGCTTTTGCTAAGAACTATAATTCAGCTTCGACCAACTTTGGAAAAGCTATTGATGAAATCGACAAGGCCATCAAACGCATGGAAGAGGTTAAGAAATTCCTGACCACATCTGAAAACCAACTCCGTTTAGCTAACAACAAATTGGAAGATGTCTCTGTTAAAAAATTGACCCGGAAAAATCCAACCATGAAAGCGAAATTTGAAGCATTGAAGGGGGAGTAGAAAGCAAAAATGAACGGTATTATCAACTTAAAAAAAGAAGCAGGAATGACCTCGCATGATGCGGTTTTTAAACTGCGTAAGATTTTGGGCACCAAGAAAATTGGTCATGGTGGGACCTTGGATCCGGATGTGGTGGGTGTTTTGCCCATTGCGGTTGGCAAGGCGACACGCATGGTTGAGTTTATGCAGGACGAGGGTAAGGTCTATGAGGGGGAAATCACTCTGGGCTATTCCACGACGACTGAGGATGCTAGTGGGGAAGTGGTCGCAGAAACCCCTGTTTTGTCTCCCTTGGATGAAAAGCTTGTTGATGAAGCGATTGCGAGCTTGACTGGGCCTATTAGTCAGATTCCCCCTATGTATTCAGCAGTTAAGGTTAATGGTCGCAAGCTCTATGAGTATGCGCGTGCTGGTCAGGAAGTAGAGCGTCCAGAACGTCAGGTGATCATTTATCAATTTGAGAGAACAAGTCCGATTTCTTATGATGATCACCTCGCACGATTCACTTTTCGTGTGAAATGTAGTAAAGGGACTTACATCCGTACTTTGTCAGTTGATTTGGGTGAAAAGCTTGGTTATGCGGCTCATATGTCTCAGTTAACTCGTACTAGTGCTGCTGGCTTACAATTAGAAGACGCACTGACCTTGGAGGAAATTGCTGAAAAAGTAGAGGCTGGGCAATTAGATTTTCTCCATCCTTTAGAGATTGGGACAGGTGATCTTGTCAAAGTTTTCCTAAGTCCAGAAGAAGCTACAGAAGTTCGCTTTGGTCGTTTTATTGAGCTAGACCAAACGGACAAAGAACTGGCTGCCTTTGAAGATGATAAATTGTTAGCCATTCTAGAAAAACGGGGCAATTTCTATAAGCCAAGGAAGGTTTTTAGCTAGATCCTTTAGGAATAAAAATCGGGTGATAGATAACAATTGCTTGATAAAACCCCATACTAATAGTAGAATGGGGTTGGGAATTATAATATTCCAATTGTTGCGAGTTGTAGATACTCAAATAATCTATATAGAAATTTAGAGGTGTGATAATGAAGCAACTTAAAATTCTTTCAGATAAATATTTAGAGTCCATTACAGGTTCTGGTGGGAACTTAGGCCCAGGAATATATTGTGTAGACGTTAAAGGTCGAGCAAAATGCAGTATCAATCCTGGAGAGTTTTGGGGGTACACGGGAAGTGTAATAGTCAATGGCTGGATTAATTATGGTCCATGGGCACCTAGACCAGGATTTGGTGTGATAATTCCATGATGCAAAATGAGTTTCGAGAAAGGGTGGAGCAACTTCTTCAACAAAAAGAAATAAATGAAAATAGTGAGTTGAGTCACCTGTTTCGTCTTGCTATACAAAATTTAGACAGAAATGAAAAATACCAATCGGTCATGGCCAATTTGAGTCAAGGGTTGTCGCTTTACCTCATGACGCATCATTACCAGGCACCTAAGTCTGTCATTGATTTTGGTTTATGGATTGCCAAAGCTCCTAGCCAGGAAAGAGGGAGACTGGCTTTCTTGCAGATGCTTGCTCAAACCCTACAGGGCTTTCGTTAAAACTATCGAACATCAGAGGGAAGACTCTGGTGTTTTTTGCTGATGAGACTATAAATTTTGTAAAAAATGTGATAGAATAGACGACGGATAAAATAACGGAGGATAGCATGCAAAATAGACCAATCATTATTGGAGTGACAGGTGGTTCTGGTGGTGGTAAAACCAGTGTTTCAAGAGCCATTTTATCGCATTTTCCTGATGAAAAGATTTCCATGATTGAGCATGATTCATACTACAATGATCAGTCTCATTTGACCTTTGAAGAGCGTATCAAAACCAACTATGACCATCCATTTGCCTTTGATACAGACTTGATGATTGAGCAGATGAAGGAATTGTTGGCAGGGCGTCCGGTGGACATTCCGACTTATGACTATACTGAACATACACGGAGCAGCAAGACCTATCGGCAGGAGCCTCAAGATGTCTTTATCGTTGAGGGGATTTTGGTCTTGGAGGACAAGCGTCTACGCGATTTGATGGATATCAAGATTTTTGTGGATACGGATGACGATGTGCGCATTATTCGTCGTATCAAGCGCGATATGGAAGAACGTGGCCGTAGCCTTGATAGCGTTATTGACCAGTATCTAGGTGTGGTTAAACCCATGTACCATCAGTTTATCGAGCCGACTAAGCGTTATGCTGATATCGTCATTCCTGAGGGAGTCAGCAATACAGTAGCTATCGACCTGTTGACGACCAAGATTGCTAAGATTTTGGAAGAAGCTCGAAATAGCAAATAAACAGAATTGGAGGCCTTGCCTCCTTTTTCTATTTTTCCCTCATAATGGTACATAAATGGAGATTTTTAGGCATATTTTTGGTATAATAATACCCATGAAAGAGCAAGAAAATGAATAGTAGGTGGAGATGGAAAAGTATTTATCGGTAACAACTTTGACCAAGTATCTGAAAATGAAATTCGATAAAGACCCATACTTGGAGCGGGTCTATTTAACTGGTCAAGTTTCCAACTTTCGTAAACGACCTACTCACCAATATTTCTCCCTAAAAGATGACCATGCAGTTATTCAAGCGACCATCTGGTCTGGGGTTTATCAGAAATTAGGTTTCGACCTAGAAGAAGGAATGAAAATCAATGTGATTGGGCGTGTGCAGGTCTATGAACCAAGTGGTAGCTACTCCATCATCATTGAAAAGGCTGAGCCTGATGGGGTTGGGGCGCTTGCGATTCAGTTTGAACAACTCAAGAAAAAATTGACAGAAGAAGGCCTGTTTCAAGAACGCTTCAAGCAAGCTCTGCCCCAATTTTCTAAGAGAATTGGTGTGGTAACCAGTCGCAGTGGAGCCGTTATTCGAGATATTATCACGACCGTCAGCAGGCGCTTTCCAGGTGTCGATATCCTACTTTATCCGACTAAGGTGCAAGGTGAAGGCTCTGCCGAGGAAATTGCTAGAAATATTGCGCGTGCTAATCAAGGGGACGATTTGGATTTACTCATTATTGGTCGTGGTGGTGGTTCCATAGAGGATCTCTGGGCCTTTAACGAAGAAATTGTGGTACGAGCTATTTTTGAGTCTCGTTTGCCAGTTATTTCTAGTGTGGGGCATGAGACGGATGTGACCTTGGCGGATTTTGTGGCAGATCGACGCGCTGCAACGCCAACAGCGGCGGCTGAACTAGCAACACCTGTGACCAAGTTGGATCTATTAGCTCATTTGCAAAATCAGGAAAAACGGATGGCAACGGCAGTCCGAAATGTCCTATCTAAGAAACAAGAAGCTTTGAAAAAATGCAGTCAGTCTGTTATCTTTAGACAACCAGAGCGGTTATATGATGGCTATATGCAACGCTTGGATCAACTGCAACTGCGCTTAAAACAAAGTTTACGTACACGGATTTCTGATAACAAGCAATTAGTCCAAGCAAGGACGCATCAACTGGTTCAATTATCACCTGTTACCAAAATCCAACGCTATCAAGACCGTCTAGGCCAGTTGGATAAGCTCCTCCGTAGCCAAATGGCGCTGGTTTATGATGCCAGGGTTGCTGAAGTGAGGCGACTTTCAGAAGCCTTGTTGATGTTGGATACCAGTCGCATCGTGGCGCGTGGTTATGCTATTGTCAAAAAAGAAGATTCCGTGGTTGATTCGGTTGAGAGTTTGAAGAAAAAAGACCAAGTAACGCTTTTGATGCGAGATGGTCAAGTAGAATTAGAGGTTAAAGATGTCAAAACAAAAGAAATTTGAGGAAAATCTAGCAGAACTGGAGACCATTGTCCAAAGTTTGGAAAATGGTGAAATTGCTTTGGAAGATGCGATTGCTGCCTTTCAAAAGGGGATGGTCTTGTCAAAAGAACTCCAAGCGACATTGGATAAAGCTGAAAAAACTTTGGTCAAGGTCATGCAAGAAGACGGAACAGAAAGTGATTTTGAATGAAGAAGCAAGAAAAATTAGCTCTTGTCGAGTCGGCCTTGGAAGACTTTTATGGAGACCAGCAGTTTGCCTCTAGTTTGCGAGAGTCCGTTCTCTATTCCATTCATGCGGGTGGCAAGCGTATTCGGCCTTTTCTCTTGTTAGAAGTTCTGGAAGCCTTGCAGGTTGCCATCAAACCTGCTCACGCGCAGGTGGCAGCTGCCTTGGAAATGATTCATACAGGGAGTTTGATTCACGATGACCTTCCTGCTATGGATGATGATGATTACCGTCGGGGACGCTTGACCAATCATAAGAAATTTGGTGAAGCTATGGCCATTTTGGCAGGAGACGCTTTGTTCCTAGATCCTTACGCCTTGATAGCGCAGGCAGATTTGCCAAGTCAGATTAAGGTAGACTTGATTGCCAACTTATCCCTTGCTTCAGGAAGTCTGGGTATGGTAGCAGGCCAGGTTTTGGATATGGAAGGCGAACACCAGCACTTGTCTTTGGAAGAACTCCAGACCATTCATGCTAATAAGACTGGAAAACTGCTAGCCTATCCCTTCCAAGCAGCTGCTATCCTAGCAGAATTGGCACCTGAGATGCAGGTGAAGCTGAAAACTGTTGGTGAATTGATTGGACTTGCTTTTCAAGTTCGAGATGATGTACTGGATGTGACTGCCAGTTTTGAGGAGATCGGCAAGACACCTCAAAAGGACCTGCAGGCTGAAAAATCAACCTATCCTGCTTTGTTGGGCTTGGAAGAAGCTATTGCCTTTTGTAACCAAACTCTGGATCAAGCTAATGCCAAATTAGAAGAAATTGCCCAGCAGGTTCCCTTTGAAACAGAATCGATTGTAGAAGTAGTAGAAAGTTTGAGAATCAATGGCCAAGGAAAGAGTGGATGTACTAGCTTATAAACAGGGCTTGTTTGAAACGCGAGAGCAGGCCAAGCGCGGTGTCATGGCTGGTCTAGTCCTAGCAGTCCTGAATGGAGAACGGTTTGACAAACCAGGAGAGAAAATCCCGGACGACACTGAGTTAAAACTCAAGGGGGAGAAACTCAAGTATGTCAGCCGTGGTGGCTTGAAACTGGAAAAGGCCTTGCAGGTCTTTGATTTGTCAGTGGAAGGAGCTACAACGATTGATATCGGTGCCTCTACTGGAGGTTTTACCGATGTCATGTTGCAAAATGGTGCTGAACTTGTCTTTGCAGTTGATGTTGGTACCAATCAATTGTCTTGGAAACTACGCCAAGACCCACGAGTTGTCAGCATGGAGCAGTTTAATTTCCGCTATGCTGAAAAGACCGATTTCGAGCAGGAGCCGAGCTTTGCCAGTATTGATGTGAGTTTCATTTCCCTCAGTCTGATTTTGCCAGCCTTGTACTGTGTGTTATCTGATCAAGGTCAGGTTGTGGCTTTAGTTAAGCCTCAGTTTGAGGCAGGTCGAGAGCAGATCGGGAAAAATGGAATTATTCGGGATGCTAAGGTTCATCAACATGTCCTTGAATCTGTCACAGCTATGGCAGTAGAGGAAGGCTTTTCAGTCCTTGGATTGGATTTTTCTCCCATCCAAGGTGGACATGGAAATATCGAGTTTTTAGCGTATTTGAAAAAAGAAGAGTCAGCAAGCAATCAGGTTCTTGCTGAGATTGAAGAAATAGTAGAAAGGGCGCATAGTCAATTTAAAAATGAATAAAAAAGAGAGACTTGAAAAAATTAGACGATTTGTGACAGATTATCAAATCGGTACACAAGAAGAAATTGTAGAACATTTGAAAGAGGCAGGCATCACTGCCACTCAGGCGACAGTATCACGTGATATCAAAGAGCTAGGCATTGTCAAAATTCCTTTGAGAGATAACACCTATGTCTATGAATTGCCAAAATCAATCGTAAAAAGTTTGCAACTAGCTGAATATAATATCGAATCGGCTCAATTGATGGACAAGATGATCAATCTCCAAGTTATTCCAGGAAATACGGCTTTTGTAAAAGCTCAGTTAATTGAGACTTTTGCGGATAAGATTTTCAGCTGTTTGGCTGATGATAGCTCGATTTTAGTCATGGCCAGAAGTGAAAGTCTAGCTGAGGAAATCTTTGAACAAGTAAAAAAATGGTAGGTCTATATGTTACTTGAAATTTCGATAAAAAACTTTGCCATTATTGAGGCTATTTCCCTCCATTTTGAAAAGGGGATGACAGTCCTGACTGGTGAAACAGGCGCAGGGAAGTCGATTATCATTGATGCCATGAATATGATGTTGGGAGCTCGTGCGACGACAGATGTTATTCGTCATGGTGCACCAAAGGCAGAGATTGAGGGGCTTTTCTCAGTTGAGAATAGTCGTCTTTTACAGGAAATTTTTGATGAGCAAGGTTTGGAATTGGGTGATGAAATTATCATCCGTCGGGAAATCTTGCAAAATGGTCGGAGTATTAGTCGTGTCAATGGCCAGATGGTTAATCTGTCTGTTTTGCGTGCTATTGGGCAACATCTGGTGGACATTCATGGTCAGCATGATCAAGAAGAGTTAATGCGTCCCCAACTGCATATCCAGATGCTGGATGAATTTGGTGATACAGCCTTTTGGGACTTAAAAGAAACCTATCAAACAAGTTTTGATGCCTATCGAAAAATGCGCAAGCAGGTTCTGGAAGTCAAGAAAAACCAACAGGAACACAAGGCACGTATCGAAATGTTGGAATTTCAAATGGCAGAGATTGAGGCAGCAAACTTGCAGGCTGGAGAAGACTTGTCTCTCAATCAAGTGCGTGATAAACTTCTCAATCATAAAAATATTGCGGATACACTGACCAATGCCTACAGTATGTTGGACAATGAAGACTTTTCAAGTCTGGCCAATGTTCGTTCAGCCATGAATGACATGGAAAGTGTCGAAGAGTATGACCCTGAATACCGTGAAATTTCAAGCTCACTGTCTGAGACCTACTATGTCTTAGAAGACATTAGCAAACGTTTGGAAGCTATTATCGAGGATCTTGATTTTGACGGCAATCGTCTCATGCAGGTTGAGAATCGTTTGGATTTCCTTCATACCATTACCCGTAAGTACGGTGGGACTGTAGACGATATCTTGCTTTATTTTGCCAAGATCACGGAAGAATACAATCTCTTGACAGGCAATAATCTTTCGTCTGAGGACATGGAAGCAGAGCTCAAGAAGTTGGAAGTCAATCTTGTCGACTTGGCAGGTCAGCTTGCCTCTGCTCGTCATGACTTGGCTCAGCAGCTCGAAGTTGAGATTAAACAAGAACTGCAAGACCTTTATATGGAAAAAGCCCAGTTTCAGGTTCGTTTTAGCAAGGGCAAATTCAGTCGTGAGGGCAATGAAATGGTTGAGTTTTATATTTCAACCAACCCTGGAGAAGACTTTAAACCCTTGGTTAAGGTTGCTTCTGGAGGGGAATTATCTCGTCTCATGTTAGCCATTAAGTCTACCTTTTCACGTAAAGAAGGCAAGACCAGCATAGTCTTTGATGAGGTGGACACAGGAGTTTCAGGTCGTGTAGCTCAAGCTATTGCACAGAAGATTCACAAGATTGGCCAACATGGGCAGGTTCTAGCTATTTCCCATTTACCACAAGTGATTGCGATTGCGGATTATCAATTCTTTATTGAGAAGATTAGTAATGACCATTCAACGGTTTCGACTGTTCGTCTCTTGACGGTCGAAGAGCGAGTGGAGGAAGTTGCTAAGATGTTGGCAGGTGATGATGTGACCGAAGCAGCCCTGACGCAAGCCAGAGAATTGTTGAGAAACAGAGAGAAATAAGATGACTGACTATTATGTAATTGGAGATGTTCACGGAAAAGCTGGGATGCTGGAAGACCTTCTCAAAACCTGGGATGGTCAGACCCAGTTGCTCTTTCTAGGGGATTTAATTGACCGTGGTGAAGATAGTTGCCGTGTCCTTGAAATGGTCAAGGATTTAGTGGACAATCAAGGGGCTATCTGTTTATCAGGAAATCATGAGTATATGTTTTTGACTTGGCTAGATGATCCAGAAGAAAGCTATGACCACTATCGTCGTAATGGTGGAGATACAACCATTAACTCTATCCTAGGTCGTCCCTTGGATGCACCAGTTGACGGAGTGGAGGATGCCAAGCGTGTTGCTACTGAAGCGGCAGACTTGGTCGAATTCATTCGTCAAATGCCATTTGTAGTAGAGACAGACAAGTATATCTTTGTACATGCTGGTATTGATCTGACCTTGGACGACTGGCATGAAACCACAGATTACAAGAAAGTATGGCTTAGAAAACCATTCCACGAAGCCGAAAATCATACTGGAAAAACCATTGTCTTCGGTCATACACCGGTCTATGGTTTGTTAAAGCAAGAGCGTGGTACAGCTGAGCTTTGGATTGCAGAAAATGGTAAGATTGGAATGGACGGAGGAGCTGTTTATGGTGGTGTCCTTCACGGGATTGTCTTTACAGACCAAGGGATGACAGAACACCACTTTATCGAAAATGACGGCTTTGTCGCTGAAGATTAGTACTCCTAGCAGGGGATGGTCTTGTCAAAATATCAAAAACAATTTATAATAAATAGATACCCTGAAAGGAAGAGACTCATGAACTTAGAAGAATTGAAAAAACGACAGGAGAAGATCCGTAACTTCTCTATTATTGCCCATATTGACCACGGGAAGTCGACTCTAGCAGACCGCATTTTGGAAAAAACTGAGACAGTCTCCAGTCGTGAAATGCAAGCTCAGCTTTTGGATAGTATGGATTTAGAACGGGAACGTGGGATTACCATTAAGTTGAATGCCATCGAGCTGAATTATACTGCTAAAGATGGGGAAACTTATATTTTCCACTTGATTGACACACCAGGACACGTAGACTTCACCTATGAAGTTTCCCGTTCGCTAGCTGCCTGTGAGGGAGCGATTTTGGTGGTCGATGCTGCCCAAGGGATTGAGGCTCAAACTCTTGCCAATGTTTATCTGGCCTTGGACAATGATTTGGAAATCATGCCTGTCATTAACAAGATTGACCTGCCAGCTGCAGATCCAGAGCGCGTGCGTACGGAGATTGAAGATGTCATTGGTTTGGATGCCAGTGAAGCAGTTTTGGCTTCTGCCAAGGCTGGTATTGGGATCGAAGACATCCTTGAGCAAATTGTAGAAAAAGTACCAGCACCAACGGGTGATGTGACGGCACCACTCAAGGCCTTGATTTTTGACTCAGTTTACGATGCCTATCGTGGGGTTATCCTCCAAGTGCGTGTCATGGATGGGGTGGTCAAACCTGGCGATAAGATTCAGCTTATGAGCAATGGCAAGACCTTTGATGTGACCGAAGTCGGTATTTTTACACCCAAGGCAGTTGGTCGTGATTTCCTTGCGACTGGTGACGTTGGTTATATTGCGGCTTCTATCAAGACAGTTCAGGATACTCGTGTGGGGGATACCGTTACCTTGGCAACCAATCCTGCGGCAGAGCCATTACATGGTTACAAACAGATGAATCCTATGGTCTTTGCGGGTCTCTATCCTATCGAGTCAAACAAGTACAATGACCTGCGTGAAGCCCTTGAAAAATTGCAACTGAATGATGCTAGTCTTCAGTTTGAACCAGAAACATCTCAGGCACTTGGATTTGGTTTCCGTTGTGGATTTCTTGGACTTCTCCATATGGATGTTATCCAGGAACGTTTGGAACGTGAGTTCAACATCGACCTCATCATGACAGCTCCATCTGTTATCTATAAGGTTAATTTGACCGACGGTGAGTCTATGGATGTGTCCAACCCGTCTGAATTCCCAGATCCAACTAAAATTGCGACCATTGAAGAGCCTTATGTCAAGGCGCAAATCATGGTACCACAGGAGTTCGTCGGAGCAGTGATGGAGCTAGCTCAGCGCAAGCGTGGTGACTTTGTGACTATGGATTATATCGATGATAACCGTGTCAATGTTATCTATCAAATTCCACTGGCTGAAATTGTCTTTGACTTCTTTGATAAGCTTAAGTCTTCGACTCGTGGTTATGCAAGTTTTGACTACGAATTGTCAGAATATCGCCCATCTAAGCTAGTGAAAATGGATATCCTTCTCAACGGAGACAAGGTGGATGCCCTCAGCTTTATCGTTCACAAGGATTTTGCCTACGAACGTGGGAAACTCATCGTTGATAAGCTCAAGAAAATCATCCCTCGCCAACAATTTGAGGTTCCAATCCAAGCAGCAATTGGACACAAGATTGTCGCTCGTACTGATATTAAGGCCCTTCGTAAGAACGTACTTGCTAAATGTTATGGTGGTGATGTTTCTCGTAAACGTAAACTCCTTGAAAAACAAAAAGCTGGTAAGAAACGTATGAAAGCTATTGGATCAGTTGAAGTCCCACAAGAAGCCTTCCTCAGCGTCTTGAGCATGGATGAAGAATAAGTTATCAGAAATGCCTTTCCTTGTTCACAGGAAATGTATATAAGAATCAATAGTAAAGCAGGCTTTAATGGCCTGCTTTTTTATAAACTATCAAGAAATCGGAGAAAATAATGGTATAGTAGATTGAAACTAGAATAGTACACCTCTACTTTTAAAACATTGTTAGAAATCGATTTGACTG